>JALWNJ010000237.1 GCA_026995955.1 Gammaproteobacteria bacterium | reverse complement strand
GTTGGCCAAGCCCAGCACCTCGGCGCGGCCGAAGCGGCTGCGTGGCAGCTCGAGCAGGTCGAGGAAGGCGCGCACCAAGGGGTGCTCTTCGGCCTGCAGGGTGTCGGAGAGGTTGTAGGGCAGATGTGGCGCCCCCTCGCCGCGGCTGCCGAACACCGCCTCGACGGCCGGAGCGTAGCGTTCGATCTCCGGCACCATGACCAGGATGTCCTCGGGCTGCAGGTCCGGATCCTCGCGCAGGCAGTGCAGCAGGGTGTCGTGCAGCACCTGGCACTCCCGCAGGGCGCCGTGGCAGACATGGATCTGCAGCGAGGGCAGGGCCGGTTCCGTCTCGGGCACCGGCTGGGGGGCGTCGTCGTCCGGCGTCACGGCATCGTGGACATCGGCCTGCAGGCAGTGCAGCAGGGTGTCGCGCCCGGGCGCCCGAAAGTGGTCGCTTTCCTCCTGCAGCGGCACCCAGTCGGCCAGCAGCAGGTCCTGGAAGGCCTGCCCGGCGCGGCCCCACTGGGTGAGCAGGGGGTTGCCCACCTGCCACAGTGCCATCTCGTGTTCGATCGCGTTGCGCTTCTCCGGGTCGTTTTCTGCCTTGAGATAGGCCTTGCGGCGCCTGGAGGCGATGTGACGGGGCGTCTCCAGGTCGGCCCAGTATTCCGGCGTGGGGGCCAGCAGCCACAGGTGCACGGGCCGCAGGCGGGCCAGTGCCGCGAAGGCCTGCAGCAGCAGCTCGGGCAGGTTGTGCAGCGAGAACAGGTCGATGCGCGGCGGCAGTCCGTCGGGCGGATCGTCCTGCAGGCGCTCCAGGAAACGATCCATCAGCGCCACCCGGTGCAGCTCCACGCCCCGCGACACCTGTTGCCAGAGCCGTGGCTGCCAGTCCGTGGGGTTGGCGGCCCGGGACCACGCGCGTATCAGTTCCGGGCGGTGGTACTGGTAGCGGTCGAACACATCGGCGACATGACAGGCGAACTGCCACTGCTTGAGGCTGCCCCGGTCGCCCTGCAGGTAGCGCTCGATGTCCGGCAGGTCCGCTCGGCACGCGGGGTCCTGCAGCGCGGCCAGCACCCGCCATACCAGGCGCTCCCGGTCCAGCGGATCGCCCTCGGCCTCCAGTCCCAGCGCCCGACGGGCCTGCTCCCACAGCCAGGCTGCCGGCAGGCGGGTGTCGAGCAGGCAGGCAATGCCATCGCGCAGGCAGAAGCGCTGCTTCAGCCAGCCGGCCAGCGCCGGGCTCTCGCAGATCACCACCTGCTCGGCCAGCGGTGGCAGCGGGCTGTCGCGCAGGTCGTCGATCAGCGCGTCGGCCAGGTCTTCCAGGCGGTTGCCGGTGTGCAGGTGCAGCATGGGCGGGTGGGGTCCTCGGCTGGTGGCAGGCGTCCTGCCATGGGCCGATTCTGAACCGGAAGCGGAAGTGGAGACAAGGGGGGACGACATGAAATGTCGCGATGACAAACCGGTGTCATGACAAGGATGGTGGGATCAGGGCAGCGGCAGCTCGATGCTGACGCGCAGGCCACCGAGTTCCGGGGCCTGTTCGAGTTGCAGCTGGCCGTGGTAGCAGGCAGTGATTTCGCTGGCAATGGCCAGGCCAAGGCCGTGGCCGGGGCGGTTTTCGTCGAGGCGGTGACCGCGCGCGAGGATCTGATCGCGTTCCTGCGGCGGAATGCCGGGGCCGTCGTCGTCGATGGTGATGTGCAGGCAGCCCTGATCGAGTTCAAGGGTCAGCCGGATGCGGTGCCGGGCCCACTTTGCGGCATTGTCGAGCAGGTTGCCAAGCAGTTCGATCAGGTCGGTTTGTTCAAAGGGGAGGGTGTCCGGGGTCCTGATGTCCACATCGATCTGCAGTGCCCGGTCACGGTAGAGGGTTTGGATGGTGTCGACGAGGTCACGACCATCGTCATGAGGCCGGAAGTGTTGTCCCGCGCCGGCTGGCCCGATGATGCGTGCCCGTCGCAGCTCCTGCTCCAGCCGGTGCTGCATGCGGCTGGCTGCTGCCTGCAGTTGGCTGTCTCCGCTGGTCTCGGCTTGGCGCAGGATGAGTTGCAGCGGTGTCTTGAGGGCGTGGGCCAGATTGCCCACGGCGTTTCGAGAGCGGGCCTGGTGTTCGCGCCAGGCTTCGAGCAGGTGGTTGAACTCTTCGACCAGGGGGCGCACTTCGGCTGGCACTTCGGTACCGAGCCGCTGCAGGCGACCCTCACGAACCTGACGGATTTCCCGGCGCGTTCTGTCGAGTCGGGCGAAGGCACGGCGCAGGATGGCGCGTTGCAGCGCAAGGACGAGCAGAACCGCGGACAGGGCAGCGAGGACTCCGGCCCACAGATAGCCGCGGATGGCGGTCAGCAGCGGGGCTACATCTTCGGCAACGACGAGCAGGAGTTCCTGCCCGTTCTTTCGGAAACGGCCCTGCCACACCAGAAGTTGCTGTGCCTGCGGGCCGTCTTCCAGCCACCAGCTGCCGTGTGGGTGTTCAGGATGCGGGATGAGCAGGCGCAGGTTCCATTGTGAGCGCGACTTGAGTTCCTGTCCGTCGGGAAAACGCAGGGTGTAGTAGTGCCCGGACAGGGGTTGCCGGTAGATGGGTGGCATGGGTTGATCCAGCCTGTGCTGTTCGAGATCGATGGCGCCGAGCATCGCTTCGGCATCGTGCTCCAGCCGACTGAGCGCGAACTGAAGGGCGGTTTCCCGAGCCAGCCAGGCGGACAGGCCGAGCAGGATGCTCAGGACAAGTGCCAGCAGAAGCCCCAGGGTCAGCCCGAGCTGGCGTTCCAGCGAGCGGGGACGGTCACTCGTGGAAGACATAGCCCTGTCCGCGGCGGGTTTCGATGCGATCACGCCCGATCTTGTCGCGGAGCCGGCGTACATAGACTTCGATGAGGTTGCTGTCGCGATCGAAGTCCTGGTCGTAGACATGCTCCACCAACTGGGACTTGGACAGCAGCCGGCCCGGGTTGAGCATGAAGGTACGCAACAGGCGGAACTCGGTGCCGGTAAGCTCCTGCCACTTGCCATTATGCATGCGGATGGCCTGGCGGGTCTCATCGAGCTCCAGCGAGCCGGCCCGCAGAACGGGCTCGACGCGCCCGTGAGCACGCCGGATCAGGGCCTGTAGCCGGGCCAGCAGCTCCTCGGGGTGAAAGGGTTTGGTGAGGTAGTCGTCGGCACCGGCCCTGAGCCCCGATACCTTGTCCTGCCAGCTGTCGCGCGCCGTGAGGATGAGTACCGGCATGCTTTGGCCATGGGCGCGCCAGTGCTCGAGGGCTTCCAGTCCGGAACGCAGCGGCAGGCCAAGGTCCAGGATCACGGCATCAAAGGGAATCGTCTCTCCAAGGTGCTGGGCTTCATGGCCGTCGCTGGCTACATCGACGGCGAATCCGGCCCGCCGCAGCAGGGGAAGCAGGTCGTCCACCAGGTCGGGGTCATCTTCCGCCAGCAACAGGCGCATGATGCCGTTCCTCCGTTTCCTGATCGGGGTGCTCCTCACCCAGGATGCGGCCACTGCGGGCGTCCACCAAGAGTTCGCGCACCCGGCCATCCGGTTCCAGCACTTCGATTTCGTAGACGAATGCGCCGTGTTCCGGTTCCTGTTCGATTTCGACGATACGGGTGTCTGCGGGCAGTGTCAGCCGGGCCAGCAGCTCGTTCAGCGGCAGTGGGCCGGAGCGGGGTTCGTCCGCCAGGGTCGGGTGCGTATCGTCGATGGTGACCCGATGGTAGACCTGCCACTGCTCGCGCGCCAGCAGCCATGCGCCGACCAGCAGCGCCAGGGCGAGGACGAGCAGCAGCAGGCTACGGTATTTCATTGTGTTCTGCGGCCAGGTTGCCGGCAATGGTCATGGGTTTCGCTGGGCATGGCCAGGGACTCCACGGGATTTTTCCGTTCATTCTAACCGTTGTGCCTGAAACAAAGCTGAACGGAGGCAACGCCGATTTTCAGCTTGATTTCAGGGTAGGTTGCTATGGTGCATGCACGCTGTGAAAGATGGGGGAAATCGCATGCACAACGGTTCCTGCACTGAGGAGATCCGGGTCTGGGACCCTCTGCTGCGCCTGTTCCACTGGTCGCTGGTGCTGGTCTTTGCGCTGGCCTGGCTGACAGGGGACGAATGGATGGATCTGCACCGGCTGGCAGGGTATTCCATGGCCGCTCTGCTGTTCTTTCGGTTGCTGTGGGGCGTGGTTGGACCACGCCATGCCCGCTTTGCCGATTTCGTGCGCGGGCCCTCTGCGGTAAAGGCGCATCTGCTGGCGCTGCTGCAGGGCAGGGCACAGCACTACGATGGCCACAATCCCGCCGGTGGAGCCATGGTGGTGATGCTGCTGACCGTGCTGGCCCTGGTGGTGGCCAGCGGCCTGTTGGCGGACGCTTTCGGCGGCAGCGAGCTGTTCGAGGCACTGCACGAGCTGCTGGCAAACCTGGCGTTGATGCTCGTGGGTCTGCACATTGCGGGTGTATTGCTCATGAGCGTTCTGGAGGGCGAGAACCTGGTGCGGGCCATGGTCACCGGCCGCAAAAGGGCACGGAGCTGCAATGGAAGGGCCGGGTCATGAAACGCAAACCGGTGACCGCAATCCTCCTGGCCGCCTGGTTGCCGCTGGTCGGGATGGCGGCAGGCCAGAAAATGGCTCTAGCGACGACAGGCGTCGATGCGCCTCTGGTGGTGGACTGGACCCGTCGCGTACTCGAACGCCAGCCGGAACGCAAACTGTTGCAGGGCTATGCCGAGCTGGCACGCGAGACACGGGATGCAGGTGCCAATGTACTGGGCAATCTCGGTGTGAGCCTGCGCCACGAGAACTACCGCCTGTCGGACAGCCAGGGACTCGTGACCTGGGAAGGGGGCGTGGATCTGCCGCTCAAGGTCTTGCGGCAGAAACAGGTGTTTTCCGAGCTGGTTGCCCGCTATCCGGAGCTGGAGCGTGCCCATGCCGACTGGCTGTATTGGCAGGCTGCCGGCATTGCCAGAAGCCTGTACGACGACCTGCTGGAGCGCCGCACCCGGCGCGACCATGCCCGCGAGGCGCAGCGGCAGTCGCAACGCCTCTTCGATGTGGTGAAGACGCAGGTGGAGGCTGGAGATGCCAGCCGTCTCGATCTGCTGCTGGCAGAGCGCAATCTGAGTCAGGCCCGGCGTCGGGTGGTGGAGGCGGAGGGAGCCTTGCGTCAGGCCATTGAGGTGGCGCGGCTGTGGGGCATCGATGTCGACGAACCGGCCTTGGCTGCACTGGCCACGCCGCCGGTGCCGACCCGTGTCGATGCCCCGCTTCAGCTTGCTGAGCATCCGCATCACCGGTGGGTGGAACAGCGTGGGGCGGTGGCACTTGCGCGCGGTGCCATCGATCTCTGGTCGCAACGCAGCAGCACCGAACTGTTCGTAGGGTCCAGGCACGATGCGTTACCCGGTGGCCCCAGTGATACCGCGCTGTTGCTGGAGTTGCGCGTGCCGCTGGGGGACAACCCGGAATACCAGCGAGCGCGGGCCGAGCGTGACCGTGACCGTCGTGAACGGGAAGCAGAGCTGGCGACCACCGACCGCGAACTGCGTCAGCGGCTCGTGGAGGCACGCGAGGCCCTGCAGCGGTGGCAGGCCCTGCTGCCATTGGCCCGCGATCAGTATCAGGCGGCGCGCAAGGCACTGGCACTGTCCGTGCAGTCCTGGAAGGCCGGCGAGATCGGCCTGCAGGAACTGCTCATCGTGCAACAACAGGAAAACGACGCACGCCTTCAGCTTGGCCTCGTCCGGGCTGGCTTGTCACGGCGTATCCATGCGTTCCAACAGGCTGTGGGGATTCTGCCATGAAACGATTTGCGACTCTCCTGCCGGTGCTGGCACTCTCTGCCGGCCTCGGTAGCGTCATGTTTCCGGCCCAGGCCGTGGAGCTGCCGCTCGATGCACGGCAGATCGAAGCCATGGGGCTGGCATTTGCCGTGCCCGAACGGATTCGGGAAGTTCCCGGGCCAGCCTGGTCCGGTCGTGTGAAGCTCCCGCCCGTACATCGGGCCGAGGTCGTGGCACCGGTGGCCGGGCGTGTGCGTACAGTGCAGCATCTGCACGGTCCCGTACGGACCGGCGAGGTGCTGCTGATACTGGAGAGCGATGAACTCAGGCAGCTGCAGCAGGACTGGCTGGCGACCCTGGCCGAGCTGAAGCCGGCGCAGGAGGAATACCGGCGTGCCCGCCGTCTCTACAAGGCGGGAAGCCTGTCGCGCAAGAAGTTTCTGCAAGCGGAGCAGCGCTACACCGTGCTCGGCGACCGGGCCGGCGCGCAGCGTGGCAGGCTGGTCTTTGCCGGCATGACGGAGGCAGAGCTCACCGATCTCGAGAAGCGCCGTGACCTCAATGGAATGGTGCGTCTGCGGGCGCCGCGTGACGGCTTCCTGGCCCCCATGGATACGGTCCCCGGACGGCGGGTGCAGCGGGGTGAGCGGCTGTCGGTGGTGTCCGACACCGCCTGGATCGCCGTGCACATTCCGGTGCCTGCGGCCGTGGCCCGGCGCCTCGAACCCGGACAGGGCGTGGTGCTGGATCAGCAGGGACGGCGGGGCGAGATCGCGTGGATCGGGCGCTCGGTAGATCCGCGCACGCTCAGGGTGTCCGTGCATGCCCGATTCGACAATGCCGACGGAAGCCTGCTGGCGGGTGAGCTGGTTCGGGTGCGCTTTCTCGCCGGGCAAGCCAAGGGCCGGGGTGCCTGGCGCCTGCCGGCAGCCGGACTGGTCGAGGTCGATGGCGTTCCCACCGTGTTTCGCCGTACCCCACAGGGCGCCGAACCGATCCCCGTCGAGGTGCTGGCGCGCGATGCCGAGCGGGTGGTGGTGCGCCCCACCGGCAATCTGGACGATGCTGACGGTATGCAGCTCTTGACACGCGGTGCGGTGTATCTCAAGCCCATGCTCGAGGGTGGTGAGGAATGATCGATCGCTGGATCCAGTTCTTTCTGGCTCAGCGCCTGTTGGTGCTGATGCTGGTGTTCGGCATCCTTGGCGCCGGGTATCGGGCGCTGATGGAAACGCCCGTCGATGCCTTCCCTGATGTATCGCCCACCCAGGTAAAGCTCATCTTCAAGGCCCCGGGCATGACCCCCGCCGAGGTCGAGAGCCGCGTTATTGCGCCGCTCGAGATGGAGCTGTTGGGCATCCCCGGCGAGACCATGATGCGTTCCATGGGCAAGTACGGCATCGCGGACATCACCATCGACTTTGCCGAGGGTACCGACATCTACTGGGCCCGCCAGCAGGTAAACGAAAGACTGGCGCAGGTGACGCTGCCGGAAGGCGTGGTTGGAGGGCTGGCTCCCATCAGTACGCCGCTCGGTGATGTCTTCATGTTCACCATCGAGGGCGATGCGCTGAGCCTGATGGAGAAGCGCGACCTGCTCGACTGGGTGATTCGCCCTGCCCTGAGGTCGGTGCCGGGCGTGGCCGATGTCAATGCGCTGGGCGGTTTCGTGCGGGTGTTTGCGGTGCGTCCCGATCTGGCGCGCATGGCCGCCCACGACATCGATTTCGAGCAGTTGCGTGCTGCGCTTGAGGACAACAATCGCAACGATGGCGCCGGCCGCCTTACCGAGGGCGAGGAGGTGCTGCTGGTCCGCACCACCGGAAACTACTCAGGCACGGACGACATCGGTCGTACCGTGGTGGCGGTGCGTGACGGTGTGCCCATACGCGTGGCCGATGTGGCGCGGGTCGAGGTGGCCTCGCTGGCGCGCTACGGGGCGGTGACACGCGATGGCAAGGGCGAAGCGGTGCAGGGGCTGGTCATCGCGCTCAAGGGCGCCAATGCGCGAGAGGTCATCCGTGGCGTGCGCGAAAGACTGGATGCGCTGGAACGCACGCTTCCCGAGGGCATGCACCTGCAGGTGTTCTACGATCGCAGCGAGCTGGTGAACCGTGCCACCTGGACAGTGAATCGGGCCCTGATCGAGGCGGTGGTGCTGGTGCTGCTGCTGTTGCTGGCCTTCCTGGGCAATCTGCGCGCGGCCATCACCGTGGCGCTCATCCTGCCGCTCGCCATCCTGCTGACCTGCATCCTGATGCGCCTCTATGGCATGACGGCCAACCTCATGTCGCTGGGGGGGCTGGTGATCGCCCTGGGCATGCTGGTGGATGCGGCCGTGGTGGTGGTGGAGAACATCGTCACCCACCTGCAGCGCGGCGATTCCCGGCTGCCGCGCCTGCACCTGGTGTACCGCGCCACCCAGGAGGTGGCGCTGCCGGTGATCTCGGGCATTGGCATCATCATCATCGTGTTCCTGCCGTTGCTCAGCCTGGAGGGATTGGAGGGCAAGCTGTTCCGGCCGGTGGCTCTGACCATCGTTTTCGCATTGGCCAGCGCGGTACTGCTGTCGCTGACCGTCATTCCGGCACTGGCCTCGATGCTGCTGGGGCGCGTCCGGCACGAGGAATCGAGGCTGGTTCGCTGGCTGCAGGCGCGCTATGTCCCCCTGCTCGACCATGCTTTGGCGCGCCCGAGGCTGGCGGTGGGTGGTGCGTTGCTGGCCATGGCCGGTGCGGTTGGCATCTACGCCCTGGTGGGCAAGAGTTTCATGCCGCAGATGGACGAGGGCAATGTCATCCTGCAGGTGGAAAAGTCGCCGGCCATTAGTCTGGAAGCCTCGGTGGCGCTCGATCTGCGCATCCAGCGGGCCCTGCTGGATCAGGTGCCGGAGATCGTGAGCATGGTCGGACGCGTGGGTTCCGATGAACTGGGCATGGACCCGATGGGGCTCAACGACACCGACATGTTCATGGTCCTCAAGCCGCGCGAAGCGTGGCGCATGGCCGACAAGGCCGGGCTGGTGGCCGCCATGCGTGCCGTGCTGGAGCGGGACTTCCCCGGCATCAACTATGCCTTCACCCAACCCATCCAGATGCGGGTGGACGAGATGCTGACCGGCGCACGCGGTGATCTGGCAGTAAAGATCTTTGGCGACGACCCGGCCGAGCTGAACCGGCTGGCCAAGGAACTGGTGGCCCTGATCGAACAGGTGCCGGGTGCCACGGATGTGCGTACCCCCGTCAACGAGGGCTCCCGCTACCTGCGCATCACACCGGATCGCGATGCCATTGGCCGCATGGGTCTGAGTGTCGAGCGGATCGCGGATCTGCTGCGTGCCCAGCTCGAGGGGTTGCGGGTGGGCACCGTGTACCGCGACATCCGGCGCATCCCGCTGCTCATCCGCGGGGCGCCGGAGCTGGGCGCGGACTCGCCGCGCTTTCTTAACCTGGAAGTGCCGTTGCCGTTGCCGGAAGGCGGCAGCGTGACGCTGCGCCAGCTGGTACGGGTGGAACGGGTGAGCGGCCCGGTACTGGTGAAGCGCGAGATGGGCAAGCGGTTTGCCGTGGTGGTGGCCAATGTCCGCGACCGTGATCTGGTGGGTTTTGTCGAGGAAGTGCAGCAGCGTGCCCGTGCGCTGGATTTGCCGCTTGGCTATCACTTCTCCTGGGGCGGCACCTTCGAGAACCAGCAGCGCGCCGCGAAACGGCTGTCCATCGTCGTGCCGGTGGCGCTGCTGATGATCTTCGTCATCCTGTTTGCTTCCTTCCGTTCGGTGCCGCAGGCCCTGCTCATCCTGCTCAATGTGCCACTGGCCATGATCGGCGGTATCGTGGCCCTGTGGCTCAGCGGAGAGTACCTGTCGGTGCCGGCCTCGGTGGGCTTCATCGCCCTGCTGGGCATCGCGGTGCTGAACGGAGTGGTGATGGTGACGCTGTTCAATCAACTGCTGGCGCGTGGCATGCCCTTGCATCGCGTGGTGGTGGAGGGTGCCCGCAGGCGGTTGCGGCCGGTACTCATGACGGCGAGCATCGCGGCCCTCGGTCTGGTACCGCTGGCACTGGCCACCGGGCCGGGCTCCGAGATCCAGCGTCCGCTGGCCATCGTGGTCATCGGCGGCCTGTTTACCTCGACGCCGCTTACCCTTTTGCTGTTGCCCATCGGCTTTCGGTTCGTCGCCGGGCTGGAGGAACGGCGACGCAACGGGGCTGACGGGGCCGAATCCCCGGAGATGTCATCATGAGTGTCCCGTCCGATGTCCTGCTGCAACTCATCGTCGCCCGGCCGCAGGCGCGCATTCTTTCCGATCTGTTGCTGGCACACGGCAGTGGCCTGTTCTTTACCGTCTCCTTCATTCGCGGTCATGGTCAGCCGGACGAGCGGCTGACGGCGCAGGAACAGGTTGCCGGCGCCCAGAACAAGGTGCGCATCGAGGTCGAGTTGGCGGCCGCGGGCGTGGATCCGTTGTTGCAGGAAATCGACGCCCGCCTCTCGCGCGGGGCGGTCTTCTTCCGCGTGCTGCCCATTCTGCGCCAGGGCTGTATCGGTGGCAGCGTGCTGCCTGGTGCCGACCAGGCCCAGGACTGAGCCGCCCGGTCAGCTCGCGTCCAGTGGCCGACCCTCGCCGGCCTCCTCATGGGTGACGCCGTCGCGGATGTGGTAGATGCGGCGGAAGGTGGGGATGATCTTCTCGTCGTGCGTGACCACGATGACGGCGGTGTGGAAGCGTCGCGCCATGTCCTGCAGGATGCGCATCACGGCCATCGCCCGCGCCGTATCCAGCGGTGCCGTCGGTTCGTCGGCGAGGATGACCGGCGGATGATTGACCAGGCCGCGGGCAATGGCCACGCGCTGCTGTTCGCCGCCGGAGAGCTGCGCCGGCATGGCACCGATGCGGTGCGTCATGTCCAGCGCCTGCAGCAGCTCCCGGGCCGTTTCACGGGCCTCTGCATTGGGGACCCCGGCCAGCATGCGCGGCAGGGCCACATTGTCGACGATGTCGAGAAAGGGGATGAGATACGGCGCCTGGAACACGAAGCCGATGCGGTCGCGGCGCAGGGCGCGCAGATCGCGCACCTTCCAGCCATCGTCGAAGATGACCTCTCCATCCAGTTCCATGTACCCGGCCGTGGGATCGATGACCGCCCCCAGGCACTTGAGCAGGGTGCTCTTGCCGGAGCCGGAGGGGCCGACGAGACCGACCACCTCGCCCGGGGCTACCTGCATGTCGACGCCACGCAGCGCCTCGACGGCCGTTTCGCCCTCACCGTAGCGCTTGCGCAGTCCGCGGATGACGATGCCCTTTTTGTTCATGTCAGCCTCCGATGGCCTCGGCCGGATCGACCCGCAGTGCGAGCCGGATGGAGGCGAGGCTTGCCACGGTGCAGATCGCCATCACGGCGAAGAACCCGATGAACGAGTCGAGCGGAATCAGCAGTACGAACTTGGGAAACAGCGGAGTGGCCAGGCCGGCACTGATGCGCCCGACGACGAACCCGATCAATCCCAGCGCCAGTGCCTGCTGCAGGATCATCCCCGCAATGGTGCGATTGCGCGTGCCGATCAGTTTGAGCACCGCGATCTCGCGGATCTTGTCCATGGTCATGGTGTAGATGATGAAGGCCACGATGGCGGCGCTGACGAAGGCCAGGATGACGAGAAACATGCCGATCTGCCGCGAGGCGGTGGCGATCAGCTTGCCGATCAGGATGTCGCCCATGGCATCGCGGTCGTAGGCGGTGAAGCGTTGCCAGCGGCCGATGGTCTGCACGATCTCTTCGCTGCGGGCTCCGGGTGCAAGGCGCAAGAGTACGGCATTGACGGAATGCGGACTGGTCTGGCTCTCGATGGCGGCATCCACCACCGTCGGGCGCCCCAGGACCGGATTGGCGGCGATGCGCCGGCGCTGTTCCAGAATGGCGTCGTTGTCCTTCAGGAACTGCGCCTGCTGGGCATCGGAGAGCGGAATGAACAGCATCGGGTCGCCATTGGAAGATACCGTGCGCCGCGACAGCCCCACTACCGTGTACTCGTGCCGGCGCAGCCGTACCCGGTCGCCGATCCGGAAGCCGGTGCCCAGATCGGCCACTGCCTCGTAATGCCCACGGGTGATGTGTCGCCCGGCCACCAGATGGCGTGGCCAACCCGGCGTGCCCGGGCCGTACGGGGCGATGCCCACCACCATGGTGCGCACCGTGCGTTTCCCGTTCTGCACCTGCATCGTCAGGTAGGTGATGCCCGCTGCCTGGGCCACGCCGGGCAGGGTACGCAGCCGACGCCAGCTGTCGTCGGGCAGCGAGGAGGGTTCGGCATACGGGCCGAGCGTGTCCTTCTGCACCACCCAGAGATCGGCGCCGCTGTTGTCGAGCTGCATGCGGCCGTCGTCCAGCATGCCCCGGTACACCCCGGCCATGGTCAGCGTCACGCCGATCAGCAGGCCCAGGCCGAGGCCGGTGAACAGGAACTTGCCCCAGCCATGCAGGATGTCGCGTCCGGCAAGGCTGATCACCGGGGCACCCCCGGGATGCGGTCGACGATGCGCACGCTGCTGCCCTCGTGCAATGGTGCACGGCTGTAGACCACGATGCGGTCACCGACCTTCAGCCCTGCCTTGATCTGTACCCGGCCTTCCAGGTCCGATGCGCCGGTGCGGACCGGGGTGAACACCGGTCTGCCGGACTCGAGGCGCCATACGCCGATGCGCCCGGCCTGGTACTGCAGGGCGGCGTTCGGCACGGTGGGCGCGGCAGGCCGTGGGGGCAGGGCGACGGTAACCTCGGCCAGCTCGCCGAGCGGGGGCAGCGGCGAGGGTGGCCTGTCGAACACGATACGCGCGCGCAGCTCCTCGGTGACGGAATCCGCCAGTGGCTCCACGCGCAAGACCTTGCCCGGCAACGGCCCGTCCGGGCGCGAGCGCAGCACGATCCGGGCCGGCTGTCCGGCCGCCAGACCGCCGGCATGGGTCTGGTCGAAGCGGGCCTCGATCCACAGTTGTTGCGGGTCGATGACTTCGACCACCGGCTGACCGGACACCAGCGTATCCCCAGCCTCGGCCAGACGGCTGACGACCAGTCCGTTCACCGGCGCCAACAGGCGCAGATGGTCGCGCTGCGCCAACAGCGCATCGTGCTCGGCCCGGGCGCGTTCGTGCTCCCTGCGCGCGGCCAGCCGGGTCGCGCGGGCAATCTCGTATTCCAGCCGGCGATTGGCCACCGATTCCTCGCTCGTGGACTGGCTGGCCAGCATGCGCTCGTAGCGCCGGAGTTCGGTGGCGGCAAAGGCGACACGGGCCTCGGTTTCCTTCAGGCGTGCCTCGGCGGCCTGCGCCGCGGCCCGGGCTGCCCGGATGCGGGCCTCGAGATCCACTTCGTCCATTTCGGCAAGCAACTGGCCGGCGCGTACCCGGTCGCCGACATCGACGACCACCCGCTTCACCCGGCCGGGCAGGGTGGGGCCAATGCGGTGGCGAAAGCGCGCCTCCACGGTGCCGATGCCGTAGCGGGCCGGTTGTACCGGCTGCGCTTCCACCGTGGCGACGGTGACCGGAACCGGGGCCAGCGGCCCGGTACGCAGCGCCACGAGCACGAACAGGGCGGCCAGCGGGATCAGGACCAGCAGCATCCCGAACAGACGGCGGGTGGGTTGGGGTAGTCTCATGTGGGGGCCTCCAGGCAACGGCGAAGGAGGGCAAAGGCAGTTGGGGCGCGTTGCAGGAGGGCACGGGTGTCGCCCTCGAGCAGCGTTTGCATCACCAGGCCCTGTATGGTGCCAATGAACAGTGCGGCAGCGGCTTGGGGCGCGATGTCCGCGGCCAGCTCGCCGCGTTCCTGGCCCTTGCGGATCAGGCCCTGCAGGTGCTCGCCGTAATGGCGCACCAGCATGCGTGCCACATGCCGGGCCGGCGTCATCTCGGGTCGCTGCAGTTCGCCGAACAGGATGCGCGGCACGCCGGGGTGCTCGGCCACGAAGCGCACATGGGCCATGAACATGGCCTGCAGGGCATCGCCGATGTTGCCGGCCTCGCGCGCTGCGCGCTCCACCCGTTCCAGCAGTCGTTCGGCGACCTGCCCCATGACCGCCTCCCAGATGGCCTCCTTGCTCGGGAAGTGGCGGAACAGGGCGCCCTGGGTGATGCCCATGCGCTGGGCGATCTGCTCGGTGGTGATGCGATCCGGGCTCTCTTCGGCGGCAAGATCGATGACCGTGTCCACGGTGAGCAGGCGGCGCTCTGCGGCGGGCAGGCGGGTGGATGGTTGCGTCATGTGCGACCTCGATTAAGTAAGTAATCAATTACTATCTTATGGATGAGGGTGCGTCATGTCAATCCGCCGGCCGGGCAGCGGGCTGCGGTACAATAGGATCTGCTGTCAACAGGTCGCTGCCCGTTTCATGAAACCGCCCATAGAAACCATCCGCCTTACCGAGTACTCCCACGGCGCCGGTTGCGGCTGCAAGATCTCGCCGGCGCTGCTGGAGGAGATGCTGCGCGGCAGCGTCGCGCAGGCGGTGCCGGAGGCGCTGCTGGTGGGCAACCATACGCGCGACGATGCGGCGGCCTTCGATCTCGGCAACGGTATGGCGGTGCTGTCCACCACCGATTTCTTCATGCCCATCGTGGACGACCCCTTCCGCTTCGGGCAGATCGCCGCCACCAATGCCATCAGCGACATCTATGCCATGGGCGGGCGGCCGCTGATGGCCATCGCCATCTTCGCCTGGCCCATCGACAGGCTGCCGCCGGAGGTGGGGCAGCAGGTCATCGAGGG
>JALWNJ010000236.1 GCA_026995955.1 Gammaproteobacteria bacterium | reverse complement strand
CAGGATGGCGCGCTGGTTGCGCCGGTTCTGCTCGGTGGTCACGGCCAGGCGGTTGCGCGTGTCGCGGTACAGGATGTAACCCAGCAGGATCAGCAGCACCAGGGCGATCACGCCGGCCGCGGCGCCCCCGAGCTTGAACAGGAACAGGCGCTTGTTGTGTTCGAGGAAGGCGGCCTCAAGCGCCTGGGTGTCCTTGAGCATGTTCGACGAGAGCTGCTCCACGCTGGCCGCCGCATCCTTGACCTCGAACAGCTGCGGCGAGGCCTCGAGGATGGCGCCCACGTGGTCGGACACGGTCTTGAACAGCATCGCCACCTCGCGCAGCTTGTCGCGCGCCTCGGGATACTGCACCTTCTTGATGTTGAGCGCCGGGTAGCCGCGAATCATGCCTTCCAGCACGCGGCCGAACAGCGCCGCGTCGCGGCCGAAACGGTCAGCCGCCGTGGCCGCGCCCTCGCCGCCCTGCAGCACCTTGGCCAGGTTGTTCTCGATGCGCTGGGTCAGCATCAGCTGGCGCGCGGCGATGTAGACCTGGTCGGGATCGGCCTTGTTCTTGACCATGATGCCGACCACCTCGTCGGACAGGGCCAGCAGCTGCGGGATGAAGTCGTTGATAATGTCGACGTATTCGTTGACCTGGGCGATCTCGTCATGCCCGTCGAGGATGGTGGTCAGGTTCTTGCGGTAAGCCTTCCAGTCCTTCTCCAGGGCCTGAAGCTGGGGCGCCACCTCCTCCGGCGCGGGGGGCAGGCCGCTTTCGGGGTTGCCCTCGCGGATCTTCTTCAGGTTGGCATCGAACTGGTCGCGCAGTTTCTTCAGCTGGATGAAGGCGCTTTCCTTGCCGTTGGCCGCCTCGAGCGCCGCCGTCGCCAGCCTCTGGGAGAGCAGCGACTGATCGGAGGACAGGTTGAGGTATTCCTTGTCGTAGTTGTCGCGGATGGTGGTAAAGATGAAGGTGCCCACCATGACGATGATGAAGAGCACCAGCAGCGCGCCGATGATGACGACGGATTTGCTGGTCTCGTGTTTCAGTGCGGATGGCGCGTTCATGATTGTGTCTCTCCTAACCCCTTAAGGTTTTGCTTCTCGGTGGCAGTATCGCTTCCGGCCCTGGCACTCGCTTTTTCATGTGGCCACGTCCATGAAGGCCTCGCTTTCCAGCAGTCGCTCGATGCTGAACACGGGCACCCGGCGGCGCCCGCGCTCGAAGGCGTATTCAAGATAGGGCTCGAGCCGGGCATCGATCCCCTCCGGCAGCTCGGCCACCTTCTCGTCGACCCAGTAGTGGCGCATGCCGTGCACTTCCTGCACCACCAGGCCGGACAGGCCGTCCCCCATGCGCACCACCAGCATGCGCCGGTAGCCGGTGCCACCGCTGCGCTCGCCGAAGATGAAGCGCTCCAGGTCGACCACCGGCAGCAGCATCCCCCGCATGTTGCCCATGCCCAGCATCCAGGGCTTGACCCCGGGGATGCGGGTCAGCGTGGGCACGGCGATGATCTCGGCCACCTCGCTCATGGCGGCCAGCAGGTCCAGGCCATGAAGCCGGAACTCGACCCCGGTCCAGTCCTCGCGGACCTGCTCGCTGGTCGGCAGGCCGGCGGCACGCTCGCGACACAGCCGATCGAGCCGCGTCAGCAGCTCGAAGGGCGAATCGAAGTCGGCGGCCGCGGACATCGGCTATCCCAGCAGGTTGTTGATGCGCTCGATGAGATCCTTCTCCTTGGCCGGCTTGACGATGTAGTCCTTGGCGCCCTGGCGCATCGCCCACACCTTGTCGGTCTCCTGATCCTTGGTGGTGACGATGATCACGGGGATGTTGGCGGTGGCGGCGTTGTTGCCCAGCTGGCGCGTGGCCTGGAAGCCGTTCAGCCCCGGCATCACCACGTCCATGAGAATGAGATCGGGCTGCACCTCCTGCGCCTTCTGCACGCCCTCCTCGCCACTCTGGGCGGTGGTCACCTGATGACCGTTCTTCTCCAGCATGGTCTTGAAGACATGGATCTCGGTCGGCGAGTCGTCAACAACCAGGATGTGTGCCATGTGTACTTGCTCTCCAGATTCTGTGGGTTCCGGCAGCCCTTGGCGGGCCTCTGTCTCGTTCGCTGGACGCCTCAGGCCCGCGCGGGGGCGTGCTCCCTGATGGCGCCGATCAGGTCGTCCTTGGTAAACGGCTTGGTCAGATACTGCTCGGAGCCGACGATGCGCCCGCGCGCCTTGTCGAAGATGCTGTCCTTGGAGGACAGCATGATCACCGGCGTATCCTTGAAGCTCTTGTTGTGCTTGATGAGGGCGCAGGTCTGGTAGCCGTCGAGCCGCGGCATCATGATGTCGACGAAGATGATGTCCGGCTTGTGCTCGGCGATCTTGGCCAGCGCCTCGAAGCCATCCGTAGCCGTGATCACCTCGCAGCCCTGCTTCTTGAGCAGGTTTTCCGCCGTGCGACGGATGGTCTTGCTGTCGTCGATGACCATGACCTTCAGCCCCTGAAGGTCGCCTCCTGACACACCATTCTGTTCGGTTTCGCTCACGGGCCACCCTATGAGTATGTGTGAAGCAATCGTCCTGCATCGGAATGTAACCCAAGAACCGGGGTTGCGCAAATCGGCCCGGCTTCAATAAACAAGAACTTGCCCCATGTTTGTCAGGTCGATTGTCAAAACCTCCCGGGAACCATCGGCACAACGCGCGAGTCGGGTATACTCGGACCGGCACGGTACGCGGGCTCCAGCGCCCCCTCTACCGTGAGCTTAATCACAGTTTGGCGGCTTTTGCATTGGCCGAAAGGCCGTAATCCGCACCCGCACGGGGAGACCCATGACACGCAGACTCGGCATCGTGATGGATGCCATCGACACCATCAAGCCGGCCAAGGACACCAGCCTGGCGATGCTGCTGGAGGCCCAGCGCCGCGGCTGGACGATCCATTACTTCCGCCAGCAGGACCTGCTGGTGCACGACGGCGTGGCGCTGGGCCACTACCGGTGGCTCGAGGTGCGCGACGATCCCGCGGACTGGTTCCGCCTGGGCGAGACCGGCACCCTGCGCCTGGACGACCTCGACTGCATCCTGATGCGCAAGGATCCGCCCTTCGACATGGAGTACATATACACCACCTACATCCTCGACCTGGCCGCCGCGCGCGGCACCCTGGTGGTCAACCGCCCGGACAGCCTGCGCAACGCCAACGAGAAGTTCTTCATCACCCATTTCCCGCAGTGCATCCCCGAGACCCTGGTGAGCCGCGACATGACGCGGCTGCGCGCCTTCGCCGAGGAGCAGGCCGACATCGTGGTCAAGCCGCTGGACGGCATGGGCGGCGCCTCCATCTTCCGCATCCGCGCCGGCGACCCCAACACCGGCGTCATCCTCGAGACCCTCACCGACCATGGCCGGCGCACCATCATGGCACAGCGTTTCCTGCCCGAGTACCGCGACGGCGACCGCCGCATCCTGCTCATCGATGGCGAGCCCGTGCCCTATGCCCTGGCCCGCATCCCGGCCGAGGGCGAGCATCGCGCCAACCTGGCCGCCGGCGGCAGCGGCCGCGGCGTGCCGCTGTCCACGCGCGACCGCTGGATCTGCGAACAGCTCGGCCCCACGCTGCGCGACATGGGCCTGCTCTTCGTCGGCATCGACGTCATCGGCGAATGGCTCACCG
>JALWNJ010000235.1 GCA_026995955.1 Gammaproteobacteria bacterium | reverse complement strand
CTCTACGTGTGCGCCGACGACGCCCACGGCACGCCGATCATGCTGCGCGCGCAGCAGGAGGGCATCAGCCCCGAGGAGCTGATCCGGCGTGTCGGCGAGGAACACCGGCGCGACTTTGCCGGCTTCCACATCGCCTTCGACAACTACTACACGACCCACAGCCCGGAGAACCGGGAGCTGGCCAACCTCATCTACACCCGGCTCAAGGAAGGCGGCCACATCGTCCGGCGCACCATCCGCCAGGCCTACGACCCCGAGGCCGGCATGTTCCTGCCCGACCGCTTCATCAAGGGCAAGTGTCCGCGCTGCGGCGCCGAGGACCAGTACGGCGACTCCTGCGAGGCCTGCGGCGCCACCTACAGTCCCACCGACCTGGTCGATGCCGTCTCCGCCATCTCCGGCGCCCGCCCGGTGGAGAAGGAATCCGAGCACTACTTCTTCCGGCTGGCCGACTTCGAGGACTTCCTGCGCCGCTGGACACGGGAAGAGGGCCATGTGCAGCCGGAGATCGCGGCCAAGCTGAAGGAGTGGTTCGAGGCCGGCCTGCAGGACTGGGACATCTCCCGCGACGCGCCCTACTGGGGCTTCGAGATCCCCGATGCGCCGGGCAAGTACTTCTATGTCTGGCTCGACGCGCCGGTCGGCTACATGGCCAGCCTCAAGAACCTGTGCGCGCGCACCGGCTGCGACTTCGACGCCTACTGGGGCCGCGACAGCCGGGCCGAGCTGTACCACTTCATCGGCAAGGACATCGCCTACTTCCATACCCTGTTCTGGCCGGCGATGCTGGAGGGGGCCGGCTTCCGCACCCCGACGGCGGTGTGGTGCCACGGTTTTCTCACCGTCAACGGCAAGAAGATGTCGAAGTCGCGCGGTACCTTCATCAAGGCCAGCACCTACCTCGAGCACCTCAATCCGGAGTGGCTGCGCTACTACTTCGCCGCCAAGCTGGGGCCGGGCATCGACGACATCGACCTCAACCTCGAGGACTTCGTGCAGCGGGTCAATTCCGACCTGGTGGGCAAGGTGGTGAACATCGCCTCGCGCTGCGCCGGTTTCATCAACCGCCGCTTCGACAACCGCCTGGCCGACGCGCTGCCCGACCGCGATCTCTACGACAGCTTCGTGCGCTCGGGCGAGGAGATCGCACGGCTCTACGAGGCCCGCGAATACGGCCAGGCCATGCGCGAGATCATGGCCCTGGCCGACGTCGCCAACCAGTACATCGACAACGCCGCCCCCTGGGTCGCCATCAAGCAGGAAGGGCGCGAGACCGAGGTGCAGGCGGTCTGTACGCAGGGACTCAACCTGTTCCGCGTGCTGATGACCTATCTCAAGCCGGTACTGCCGGCCACCGCCGAGGCGGCCGAGGCCTTCCTCGCCGCCGGCGCGCTGGACTGGGCCGCCATCGGCACGCCGCTGCTCGGTCATCGGGTGGAGAAGTTCCGCCCGCTGATGACGCGGGTCGATCCCGACACGGTTCAGAAGATGGTCGAGGCCTCGAAGGAGAGCCTGGAGCCGACATCCCCGGCGACCACGCCGGGCCAGTCCGGCAGCGGCTGGCTGGCGAAGGAACCGGTGGCCGAGACCATCGCCTTCGACGACTTCGCCAGAGTGGATCTGCGCATCGCCCGCATCGTCCGTGCCGAACGGGTGGAGGGCGCCGACAAGCTGCTGCGCCTGACGCTGGACCTGGGTGGCGAGACACGCAATGTCTTCGCCGGCATCAAGTCGGCCTACGCCCCCGAGGAGCTGGAGGGCCGGCTCACCGTGATGGTGGCCAACCTGGCCCCGCGCAAGATGCGCTTCGGGGTCTCCGAAGGCATGGTGCTGGCTGCCGGCCCCGGCGGCAAGGATCTGTTCCTGCTCTCGCCCGACGCGGGCGCGGAACCCGGCATGCGCGTGAAATGAGCCCGATCCGGCCCTGCCCGAAGCAGGGAAAATGACCGGAATCAATGCCTTCGCGCTATAGTCCTCTAGACTGGCGCAAACAGACGGGCGCGAACACAAGCGGGAGAACATGGCGGAATACGCACTCATCCTGGTCAGCACCATCCTGGTCAACAACTTCGTGCTGGTGAAGTTCCTTGGCCTGTGCCCCTTCATGGGCGTGTCGCGCAAGCTGGAGACAGCCATGGGCATGGGGCTGGCGACCACCTTCGTGCTCACCCTGTCGGCGGTGTGCAGCTACCTCGTCAACCAGTACCTGCTGGCCCCGCTGGGGCTCGAATACCTGCAGACCATCGCCTTCATCCTGGTCATCGCCGCGGTGGTGCAGTTCACCGAGATGGTGGTGCACAAGACCAGCCCGGTGCTGTACAACGTGCTGGGCATCTTCCTGCCGCTGATCACCACCAACTGCGCGGTGCTGGGCGTGGCCCTGCTCAATGTGCAGGAGGACCACGGGCTGGTGGAATCGGCGCTCTACGGCTTCGGCGCCGCAGTGGGATTTTCGCTGGTGCTGGTACTGTTTGCCGCCATCCGCGAACGGCTGGCGGCAGCGGACGTGCCCGAACCCTTCCAGGGCAGTGCCATCGCGCTGATCACCGCCGGGCTGATGTCGCTCGCCTTCATGGGCTTTTCCGGGCTGGTCGCGCCATGAGGAGGCGCGCATGTTGAGTGCGGTGCTGGTCATCAGCGGTCTGGCGGCCTTCTTCGGCCTGCTGCTGGGCTATGCCTCGATCCGCTTCCATGTCGAGGCCGACCCCATCGTCGATCAGATCGACGCCATCCTGCCGCAGACCCAGTGCGGCCAGTGCGGCTATGCGGGCTGCCGCCCCTATGCCGAGGCCATCGCCGCCGGTGAGGCCGACATCAATCGTTGTCCGCCGGGCGGCGAGCAGGTGATCCAGGCCCTGGCCGACCTGCTGGGGCGCGATCCCAAACCGCTGGACGAGAGCGTGGGCGAGGAAAAGCCGAAGATGGTGGCCGTCATCGACGAAAACCACTGCATCGGCTGCACCCTCTGCATCCAGGCCTGCCCGGTGGATGCCATCGTCGGCGCACCCAAGCAGATGCACACCGTCATCGCCGACGAGTGCACCGGCTGCGAGCTGTGCGTGGAACCCTGCCCGGTGGACTGCATCCACATGGTGGAAGTCAAGCCCGACATCCATACCTGGAAGTGGCCCAACCCCGAGGAGCACCTCTACCTCGACGAGGTGCTGCCACAACCCGAACAAGGCGGGGGCACGGCATGACGGCACACCACTTCGCCGGCCACAAGCTGTGGCACTTCCACGGCGGGCTGCACCTGCCGGAACACAAGGAGACCACCCGCGACCGCGAGAGCCGGCCCCTGCCGCTGCCGCAGCGCCTGGTGCTGTCCCTGCACCAGCACATCGGCGAAGATGCCGAGCCGGTGGTCAGGGTGGGCGAACGGGTGTGGAAGGGCCAGCTCATCGCGCGCGCGCCGAGCTATGTCAGCGCGCCGCTGCATGCCCCCACCTCGGGCACCGTGACTGACATCGGCGAGCATCCCCTGCCCCACCCCCCGGGCCTGCCCGGCCCCCCGCGCCCCGCGTCCCGCTCGCCGACCTCCCCCCGACGGTACCCCATCCGCCCCCCCAAACCCACCATGACGTACTTAGCCATCTACCCCCCGGCACAACCCCCCCCCGCACGCCCCGCCCCACCCCCACCCCCCCCCCCCCCCCTCTCCGCCCCCCCCCCC
>JALWNJ010000234.1 GCA_026995955.1 Gammaproteobacteria bacterium | reverse complement strand
CGTTCCGGAACGAAGAGCACGCATGACGAACGCAACGGACGACAGACTGGAACGGCTCATCCGCCCCGTGGTGGAGGGGCTGGGCTGCGCGCTGTGGGGCATCGAATACCGGCCGCAGAAGCGCAGCGCGCTGTTGCGCGTGTTCATCGACAAGGACGGGGGCGTGGGCATGGACGACTGCGAGCGCGTCAGCCGCCAGCTCAGTGCCATGCTCGATGTCGAGGATCCGATCCCGGTGGCCTATACCCTGGAGGTGTCGTCACCGGGCGTCGACCGCGTGCTGTTCACGCCGGAGCAGTTCCGCCGCTACAGCGGCGAGCAGGCGAAGATCCGCCTGCGCTGGCCGGTCGGGGAGCGACGCAATTACGAGGGCACCATTCGCGGTGCCGAGGACGACCGCGTGCTGCTGGAGCAGCAGGGCGAGGTCGTGGAGATTCCGATGGAAGCCATCAGCCGCGCACGCCTGAAAGGTCGGGTCTGAGCGGCGAATCGTTGTGGAGAAGGGCAAGATGAACAAAGAGATTCTGCTGGTTGCCGATGTCGTGTCCAACGAGAAGGGTGTGGACCGGGAAGTCATCTTCGAGGCCATCGAGGCCGCGCTGGCCTCCGCCACGCGCAAGAAGCACGGCGGCAACATCGACGTGCGTGTGCACATCGACCGCGAGACCGGCGACTACGAGACCTTCCGCCGCTGGAAGGTGGTGGACGACGAGGATCCCGAGTTCGAGTCGCCCGACTACCAGATTCTGTACAGCTACGCCGTCAAGGACCATCCCGACATCCAGGTGGGCGACTACATCGAGGAGCCGATGGAGTCGGTCGAGTTCGGTCGCATCGCCGCCCAGACCGCCAAGCAGGTGATCGTGCAGAAGGTGCGCGAGGCCGAGCGCCAGAAGGTGGTGGATGCCTACAAGGACCGCGTCGGTGAGCTGGTGATGGGCATCGTCAAGCGTACCGACCGCAACGGCGTGTACATCGACCTCGGCAACAACGCCGAGGCCTTTATCCCGCGCGAGGAGATGATCCCGCGCGAGGCGGTGCGTCCCGGTGATCGTCTGCGCGGCTATCTGCGCGAGGTGCGCTCCGAGCCGCGCGGGCCGCAGCTGTTCGTCAGCCGTACCGCCCCGGAATTCCTCATCGAACTGTTCAAGCTCGAGGTGCCCGAGGTGGGCCAGGGCCTGATCGAGATCATGGGGGCGGCCCGCGATCCGGGCATGCGCGCCAAGATCGCCGTGCTGTCGCACGACCCGCGGCTCGACCCGGTGGGCGCCTGCGTCGGCATGCGCGGTTCGCGCGTGCAGACCGTGTCCAACGAACTGGCCGGCGAGCGCATCGACATCATCCTGTGGGATCCCGATCCGGTGCAGTTCGTCATCAACGCCATGTCGCCGGCCGAGGTGCAGTCCATCGTGGTGGACGAGGACAAGCACAGCATGGACATCGCGGTCGAAGAGGAAAAGCTGTCCCAGGCCATTGGCAAGGGCGGGCAGAACATCAAGCTCGCCAGTCAGCTCACCGGCTGGGAGCTCAATGTGATGAGTGCCGAGGAGGCCAGCGAGAAGACCGAGGCCGAGATGCGCCGCATCGTCGAGCAGTTCATGGAACAGCTCGATGTCGACGAGGAAGTGGCCGCCATCCTCGCTCAGGAGGGTTTCAGCACCCTGGAAGAGGTGGCCTATGTGTCGCGCGACGAGATGCTCGAGATCGAGGAGTTCGACGAGGAGATCGTGGACGAGCTGCAGAGCCGCGCTCGGGATGCGCTCATCACCCAGGCCCTGGCGCAGGAGGAGCGAATCGAGCAGCTCGAGGTCGAGGAGGCCCTGCTGGAACTCGAGGGCATGGACGAGGAGCTGGCCGCCACCCTGGCCGAGCAGGGCATCACCACCCAGGAGGCGCTGGCCGAGCTGTCGGTGGACGACCTGGTGGAGATGGGTGGCATCGACGAGGAGCGGGCCGGCAAGCTGATCATGGCCGCGCGCGCCCCGTGGTTCGCCGAGGCCGAAGCGGAACAGGCGGAAACCGCCGCAGCGGAGCAGGGCGAGTGAGGGCAGAGCTTAACGGAGGTAATGCCGATGTCTGATGTAAGCGTCAAGCAATTGGCCGAAGTGGTAGGCACTCCGGTTGAGCGTCTTCTGGAGCAGATGAAGGAGGCCGGGCTGCCGGTGTCCGGCCCTGACCAGATGGTCAGCGAGGAAGAGAAGCTCAAGTTGCTCGAGTACCTGCGCCAGCAGCACGGCAAGGCGCAGCCGGGCAAGAAGAAGATTACCCTGCGCCGCAAGAAGGTCACCGAGGTGACGGTACCGGCCGGCGGGCGCGGCGCCGCCAAGCGCGTCACCGTGGAGGTGCGCAAGAAGCGCACCATCACCCGTCCCGGCACGGCCACCGCCGAGGCCGAGGCACCGGCAGCAGAGGCAGTCAAACCCGCGGCACCGGTCGAGAAGCCGAAGAGCAAGGTCGAGGAACTGGCCAGGCAGCTCGAGGCCGAACGCAAGGCCCAGGAAGAGGCCCTGCGTCGCCAGCGAGAGGAAGAGGAATCGCGCAAGCGCAAGGCCGAGGAAGAAGCCGCGCGCAAGGCAGCCGAAGAGGAGGCGGCCCGCAAGGCCGCCGAGGAAGCGGCCAAGGAGGCCGAACTGGCACGCGAGCTGGCCGAGATCAAGGGCGGCGATGGTGGCAAGGGCAAGAAGAAGGCCAAGAAGGCCGAGCCCGAGACCCGTTACGGCCGCAAGGAGCTGCATGTCTCCAGCGACAAGCGGGGCAAGCGCAAGAAGCCGGCCGGTCGGCCGCAGCGTGGCGCGGCTCCTGCCGGCGGTGGCAAGCACGGGTTCGCCAAGCCCACCGCGCCGGTGGTGCGCGAGATCGAGGTGCCCGAGACCATCACCGTGGGCGAGCTGGCCAAGGAGCTCGCCATCAAGGCGCCCGAGGTCATCAAGGCGCTGATGGGCATGGGCATCATGGCCACCATCAACCAGGTGCTGGATCAGGATACCGCCATCCTGGTGACCGAGGAGCTGGGTCACAAGGCAAAGCCCAGGGAGGAGAAGAGCGTCGAGACCGAGCTGGTCAAGGAAGTGGAGCGCTACGAGGGTCGCGAGCTGAAGCCGCGTTCGCCGGTGGTCACCATCATGGGCCATGTCGATCACGGCAAGACCTCGCTGCTCGACTACATTCGCCGTACCCGCGTGGCGGCCGGCGAGGCCGGTGGCATCACCCAGCACATCGGCGCCTACCATGTGGACACCGTGCCGGGTGGCATCACCTTCCTCGACACGCCGGGTCATGCCGCCTTCACCGCCATGCGTGCCCGCGGTGCCCAGGTCACCGACATCGTGGTGCTGGTGGTGGCGGCCGATGACAGCGTCAAGCCGCAGACCGAAGAGGCGATCCAGCACGCCAAGGCGGCCGGAGTTCCGATCATCGTCGCCATCAACAAGATCGACAAGCCCGAGGCCGATCCCGATCGGGTCAAGGGCGATCTGGCCAAGTACGAGGTCATTCCCGAGGACTGGGGTGGCGATACGCAGTTCGTCGAGGTCTCGGCCCACACCGGCCAGGGCATCGACGAGCTGCTGGAGGCCATCCAGCTGCAGGCCGAACTGCTGGAGCTGAAGGCGCCGGTGGACGGCCCGGTGAAGGGTGTGGTCATCGAGTCCTCGCTCGACAAGGGGCGCGGCCCGGTGGCCACGGTACTGGTCCAGGCCGGT
>JALWNJ010000233.1 GCA_026995955.1 Gammaproteobacteria bacterium | reverse complement strand
CACGCAGGTGCTGCGGTCGGTCCAGTCGATGATGCGCGACAGCGTCTCGGCGCCAACCACCAGCGCCTTGCGGGCGCTGCCGGTGCGGATGAACTTGTCGGCCACCCCCAGCGCATAGACGAAGCCGGTGCACACCGCCTGCACGTCGAACGCAGCGGCCCCATGATTGCCCAGCCGCTCCTGCAACAGACAGGCGGTGCTGGGGAACACCTTGTCCGGGGTGGTGGTGGCGACGATGATCAGATCCAGATCCTCGCCTGCAACACCGGCGGCCTCCAGCGCCGCGCGGGCCGCGCCTTCGGCAAGGTCACAGGTAGTCTGCCCGTCCTCGGCGATGTGACGCTTGCGGATGCCGGTGCGCTCGGTGATCCACTGGTCGCTGGTGTCCACCATGCGCTCGAGGTCGTGGTTGGTCAGGACCTTCTCGGGCAGGAAACTGCCGGTACCGGTGATACGGGCATGGAGCGTCATCAGGAGGCCTGGCGGGTGCTGAGCATGGATTCGATCTGGCGGTCGATCTGGGCCGGCAGGTTCTTGGCGATCTCGACACGGGCGATGTTGATGGCATGGGCAAAGGCCACCTCGTCGGCCCCGCCGTGGCTCTTGATGACGATGCCCTGCAGACCAAGCAGACTGGCGCCGTTGTACTGCCGGGTATCCAGCCGGCGGCGGAGCGAGCGCAGCACCGGCAGCGCCAGCAGGCCGAGGAGCTTGGTCACGGGGTTGCGCATGAACTCCTCGCGCAGGTATTCGGAAATCATCTTTGCCAGCCCCTCGCTGGTCTTGAGCGCGACATTGCCGACGAAGCCGTCGCAGACCACCACATCGACCTCACCGGTGTAGATGTCGTCGCCCTCGACGAAGCCGATGTAGTTGAGATTGCTGTCCTCCAGCAGACGCCCAGCGGCCTTGACCTGATCATTTCCCTTGATCGCCTCCTGGCCGACATTGAGCAGCCCCACGCGCGGCGCGGGGTCGCCATCCACCACCGTGGCCAGCACCGAGCCCATCACCGCGAACTGGTACAGCTGCTCGAAGGAGGAATCGATGTTGGCGCCCAGATCCAGCATGTGCACATGGCCGTGCATGGAGGGCAGCGTGGTGGTAATGGCCGGGCGGTCGATGCCGGGCAGCATCTTGAGCACGAAGCGCGCGGTGGCCATCAGCGCGCCGGTGTTGCCGGCGCTGACACAGGCATCGGCCTCGCCCTCGCGCACCAGGTTGATGGCCACGCGCATCGAGGAGTCCTTCTTCTTCTTCAGCGCCAGGGCCGGCGGCTCGCCCATCTCCACCACCTCGGAGGCGTGGTGGATGCGCAGCCGGTCACCGGGTGCAGCGCCCTGGCGTTCCAGCTCGCGGCGCAGCACCTCCTCCCGGCCCACCAGGACGAGCTCGATGTCGTCGTGATCGCGGAGCGCGCGCAGCGCGGCCGGGACGACCACGGCGGCACCGTGATCGCCGCCCATGGCATCCAGCGAGATGCGGTAGCGTTTGCTCATCGACAGGATCGACACGGGTTCAGAAACGAAATCGCGGGACCGTATCCCGCGATCGCGCCGGCTCGTCTGCCCGGACGACTCAGTCCTCGTCGGACTGCTTCGGCTGGATCACCTGGCGGCCACGATAATAGCCGTCGGGGGTGATGTGATGGCGACGATGGGTCTCGCCCGTGGTCGGATCCACGGACAGGGTCGGGCCCTTCAGCGCATCGTGCGAACGACGCATGCCGCGCCTGGAAGGGGTCTTCTTGTTCTGCTGTACAGCCATGCTCTCTACTCCGTCAAACTTGCGTGTTCAGTCTTTCTTCATCAGCTCGCCGAGCACGGCGAACGGGTTCTGGCGTTCCTCGGCCGGCGCCTCCGCCTCGGGCACCAGCCAACGGCCTACATGACGCCGGCATTCGGCCTCGTCCTCGTGGCGCGGCACCTGCGGCAGGGCCAGCAACAGCTCGTCCTCGATCAGGTCGCGCAGGAACAGGCGCTCCGGCACGATCAGCGGATCGCCCCAGGCCTGTACGCGCTCGGCCTGGGCATCGTCGGCCACCAGGATCAGATCCGGCGCCAGCGCCAGAGACAATCGCATGGACTCCATGCAACGCTGGCAGGTGAGCACCAGGTCCGCGTCGATGCGGCCCCGCACCCGCGGGTGGCCCTCGTCGTCGCGCAGGAACTCGAGCAGTACCCGTGCCCGGCCCTCCTGCGCCCCGGCCTGCTGCGCAAGCCGCGTCATCCGCTCGAGCGGGCTCTCCCCCTCCAGCACCCGGCGCTGCTGCACCAGTCGCCAGGGATCGACCCACTCAGGCAAACGCTCGGACATAATCAGCCAATTCTACTTGTGCTGCCCATGCCCTGTCAAAGCGTTTCCCCTGTAAAATCCCATGCTTATTGGATGGATGCCGCGGCCGGAAAAGGCCTTTTGCAGCCGCCTTCGGGGCTTGACCTGCCGCCGTGCAATCAGTAACATTCCGGCCCTCGACATTCCCCGGTAGCTCAGTCGGTAGAGCAAGTGACTGTTAATCACTGGGTCGGCGGTTCGAGCCCGTCCCGGGGAGCCATCCAGAAAAAAGGCCCGCAAGTTGCGGGCCTTTTCATGCGTGGAGCAAGACCATGCGCGCCATCATCACCCTGTGCAATCACGGCAGTGGCCGTTTCGCGGTACAGACGGATCGCGGTTTCAGCGTGTTGCGACTGATCGGCGATTACGACATCGACGAGGGCGATGTGCTCGAGGGCGACTTCTCCCGTCCCGGCAGGGAAGTGTTCAAGAACCTCACCCAGGTGGAGGAGATCGAGGCCGAGGTGCTGGAGCCGCAGGTCACGCCCTTTACCGCCGACCGGATGGTGAAGCAGGGCTGAGACGCCCGTTCAGAGCCGCTCGACCAGCCCCTTCAGGTAGCTGCGGAAGCTGTCGCGCAGTTCCGGGTGGCGCAGGGCGTACTCCACCGTGGCCTCGAGAAACCCCTCCTTGCTGCCGCAGTCGTAGCGCTTGCCGCTGAAGGTGTGGGCCAGCACCGGAGACTCGCGCAGCAGCAGGGCGATGGCATCGGTAAGCTGGTATTCCCCCCCTGCCCCGCGATCGATGCGCTCGAGCAGCTCGAAGATTCGCCCGGAGAGGACATAGCGACCGACCACGGCCACCTCCGAGGGCGCCTCTGCGGGCTTTGGCTTTTCCACGATCCCGCTGCAGCGCCACAGTCCCGGCTCGATCTCCTCGCCCTCGATCACACCATAGCGCGAGATCTCCTCGCGCGGCACGCGCTGGGCGCCGAGCACCGAGGCCTGATGCCGTTCGGCCACGGCCAGCATCTCGGCCAGCGGGTTGGCCTCGCTGCTGTCGATGAGATCGTCGGCCAGGATGACGGCAAAGGGTTCGTCGTTGACCACCGGCCGCGCGCAGGCCACGGCATGGCCCAGCCCCAGCGCCTCGGCCTGGCGCAGGTACACACAGGTGACATGGGCCGGCAGGATGCCCTGCACCTTCTTCAGCAGGGCCTCCTTGCCGCGGGCCTCGAGTTCCGCTTCCAGCTCGTAGGCCTTGTCGAAGTGATCGGGAATGGCACGCTTGTTGCGCCCGATGATGAATACCAGGGTGTCGATACCGGCCGCCACCGCCTCCTCGGCGGCATACTGGATCAGCGGCTTGTCGACGATGGGCAGCATCTCCTTGGGATTGGCCTTGGTGGCCGGAAGGAAGCGGGTGCCCATTCCGGCCACGGGA
>JALWNJ010000232.1 GCA_026995955.1 Gammaproteobacteria bacterium | reverse complement strand
GTCGCTGAGCGGCAGGAACTGCTGCTGGACAGTGCCGACACCCGGGTGCGTGACGCCTACGCGCAACACTTCCGGGCGCACCGGGAACGGCTGGCGCGGCTGGCCCTGCAGTGCAGTGCACCGCTGATCGATCTGCGCACCGACCAGCCGCCGCTCGAGGCATTGCGTCACCGGCTGGCCCGCCATGGCTGATCCCGCCACCCTGCCCCTGCGCGACATCCACCTGCCGCCCGAGCCCTCGTGGTGGCCGCCGGCACCGGGCTGGTGGGTGCTGGGCGCCCTGCTCCTGCTCGGTCTGGTCCTGCTCTTGTGGCGCTGGCAACGGCAGCGCGGCCGGCGTGCCTGGCTGCGACAGGCACAGGCGGAACTGGACACCCTGCAGGCCGACTGGCAACGAACGCGGGACGGCCATGCCCTGCTCTCCGGCATCGTCCTGCTGCTGCGCCGCGTCCAGCGCCGAATGGGCTGGAAGACCGCCGCCGCGGCGAGTGGGCAGGCCTGGATCGAATGGCTGGAACGGTTGATGCCCGTACCCGAGGACCTGCATCCCCTGCTCCGTGAGGCCTTGTACCGCCCGCAAGTCGAACTTGACGACGATCAGGCCCAGGCCCTGATCGACTTTGCCCGACAATGGCTGCGCCGTGCGGGAGGTCGGCGGCCATGATCCAGTTCGCCTGGCCCTGGATGATCCTGGCCCTGCCCCTGCCCTGGCTGATGCGCCGCCTGCTGCCGCCGGCCAGCCGCACGGGGGATCGGCTGCGGCTGCCCTTTCTCGACGAGCTGCGCGAAACCGGCGCCGCCGGCACCGGCCGGATCGAGGGGCGCGGACGCCACCGGCTGCGCTGGCTGTTGGCGCTGCTGGCCTGGCTGCTGCTGGTGGCCGCCGCCATGCGGCCCCAATGGGTGGGCGAGCCGGTCAGCCTGCCGAGCAGCGGCCGCGACCTGATGCTGGCCGTGGATCTCTCCGGCAGCATGCAGACCGAAGACTTTGTCTGGCGGGGGCGCGCCATCGATCGCCTGACGGCGGCCAAGCTGGTCGCCGGCCAGTTCCTGTCGCATCGCAAGGGCGATCGCGTGGGCCTGATCCTGTTCGGCAGCCATGCCTACCTGCACGCCCCGCTGAGTTACGACCTGGACAGCGTACGCAAGCTGCTGATGCGCACCGTAATCGGCGTTGCCGGGCCCGAGACCGCCCTCGGCGAGGCCATCGGACTCGCCATCCGCCATCTCAAGGATCGCCCCGAAGGCGACCGTGTGCTGATCCTCATGACCGATGGGCGCAACACGGCGGGCCATGTCGATCCCATCGAGGCGGCGCGCATGGCGGCAAAGTACGGCATCCGCATCTACCCCATCGGCATCGGTGCCGATGAAGTGGTGGTCCAGGGCTTCTTCGGCGGCCGGCGCGTGAACCCCTCCGCCGATCTGGACGAGGAAACGCTGAGGAAGATCGCCGAGATCACCGGCGGACGCTACTTCCGCGGCCGCGACCTGAAGGAGCTGGAACAGATCTACCGCATCATCGACCGCATGGAGCCGGTGCAGCAGGAAACGCGGACCTGGCGGCCGCTGCACGCCCTGTTCCCCTGGCCGCTGGCCCTGTCCCTGTTGCTGGCGGGCCTGGTACTCGTCGACTGGAGACGCCACGCATGAACCTTTCCGACTTCCATCTGCTGCGTCCACTGTGGCTGCTGGCCCTGCCGGCCTGGCTGTGGCTGGCCTGGTGGGTGACACAGGGGCTCGGAGAAGGCCGCTGGCGCAAGCTCATCGACCCGCGGCTGATGCCACACGTGCTGGTGCGCGCGGCCCGCTCCCGCCAGGGACGCAGGCTGACAGGCCTCATTGCCCTGTGGGGCGTGCTGGTCATCAGCGCTCTGGCCGGGCCCACCTGGCAGAAACGCCCGGTGCCCGTGTATCGTCCCGACCTGCCCCTGCTGGTGCTGTTCGACGTCTCGCGCTCCATGGACGGCGACGACCTGCGGCCGACGCGACTGCGCCGCGCCCGGTTCCTGCTCGAGGATGTGATCGATGCCTACCGGGCCGGCCCCATCGGCCTGTATGCCTTTTCCGCCCGCCCCTTCCTTGTGGCCCCGCCAACCCATGACCGGCGCACCCTGCATCATTTGTCGGCCTCGCTGTCCACCGACCTGGTACCGGTCCAGGGCAGCCGCCTCGACCTGGCCCTGAAACGGGCACTCGACGACCTGGAACAGACCGGGGTTGCGCATGCCAATGTCCTGCTGTTCACGGAACAGCAGCGCCCGCAACCCGAGGCCCTGAAGCTGGCCGCCCGGCTCCGGCAGGCGGGCCACCGGCTGAATGTGGTGGCAGTGGGAACGCCCGAAGGGGCCCCCGTGCCCCTGCCCGGCGGGCTGGCGCGCGACGCCCGGGGCCAGCTCGTCGTCACCCGGCCCGATGTCGGGTTCCTGGGCAACCTCGCGCGCGCAGGCGGCGGAGGGCTGTTCCGGCTCGATGGGAAGACGCCACTTTCCGCGATGCAGATCCTCCAGGCCATGCTGCAGCCCGGCCCCGAGCGCCAGCGCCTGGAAACCACCGAGCGCGCGGATCAGTGGGTCGAGGCCGGTCCCTGGCTGCTGCTGCCGGCCCTGCTGCTCGCAGCCCTTGCCTTCCGGCGCGGACTGATCCTGTCGTTGCCCTGGCTGTTGCTGCCGCTCGTGCTGTTACCGGCGACTCCCGCCCAGGCACTGGAATGGCAGGATCTCTGGCTGCGCCCCGATCAGCAGGGCATGGCCGCGCTCAGGAAGGGGGAGGCCAAGGCCGCGGCACAGCGCTTCGAAGACCCGCGCTGGAAGGCGGCCGCCGCCTATCGCGCCGGCGACTACGAACAGGCCGCCCGGGCGCTGGCCAAACCGCAGACCGCCGACGACTGGTACAACCGCGGCAATGCCTTGGCCCACGCAGGCCGGCTCGAACAGGCCCTCTCGGCCTACGAGCAGGCCCTGCGCCTGGATCCGGGCCATGAGGATGCGCGCTACAATGCCGAAGTCGTGCGCCGTGCCCTGCGCCAGCAGCAGAACCAGCAGAACCAGCAGAACCAGCAGAACCAGCAGAACCAGCAGAATCAGCAGAATCAGCAGAATCAGCAGAATCAGCCGGGCCGGCAGGGCAAGGAGAAGCAGGAGGGACAGGCCCGCCGGGAAAACCGGAAGGCCCAGGCGGACCAGGACAAGCGGAATGACAGGGCCGGGGCTTCATCGCAATCTTCGGAACCCGCCTCCGGGATGCCGCAGGAAAGCGGACAGAAGGAACGCGCGCCGAAAGAGGCGCAAGATCACAACAGGCCGGAGCGGAAGACGCCACAGGCACCCCGGCGAGGGACCACGGAGACCCGTCCGGATCGGGGCGGGCGGGCGCAGGCCCGCACTGGGCAGATGCAGCCGGTTCGCCCGCACGGCAAGGCCGACGAGGCCTGGCTGCGGCGCATTCCGGACGATCCGGCCAGCCTGCTGCAGCGCATGTTCCAGTACGAGGCGTTGCAGAAGCACTATCACAGCGAGGAAGAACCATGGTAAGCCGAATCCGCAACACGGGGCTTTTCCTGCTGATCCTGTGGCTGCCGCTGGCAGCGCTGGCCGCCAGCGTGGAGGCCCATCTGGATCGCACCCGCATCTCCGAGGACGAGACCGTGACCCTGACCCTGCGCGCCAGCGGCGACACCGGCGGCCAGCCGGACCTCTCGCCGCTGGCGCGCAGGGTCAGGGTCACGG
>JALWNJ010000231.1 GCA_026995955.1 Gammaproteobacteria bacterium | reverse complement strand
GCGAGGAACCTGGTGCTGCGCGCGATGCCAATCGGAGGCCCAAACCACCCTCGTTCCATGCCACAAGTCCCTCGACCCTTGGGAAAGGGGTCCGTCCCCTTTTCCAGGGCAACTAGGTGAAACGAAGCCTTGACCACCCTGGCCCCAGGTCCCTCACTCCTCGCCACAGGAAAAGAGGCTGCCCCTTTTCCACTCCCAAACCAAAACGGGCGCCCCAAAGGGCGCCCGCTGGCTCATGCAAGTTCAGACAGGATCAGAACTTGATGCGCAGACCAACACCCAGACCGCTCGGGTCGTCATTGGCTGCGGGAACAACAGTGTTGCTGAACATGCTTCGGTTTGCGCCATCCTTGTTGGTGATAGCGGCATATTCAGCATAGACCGTGGTCTTCTTGCTCAGACCATAGTCCCAGCCGACTGCCAGCAGGTCTGCCTTGGCATTTGGGGTAGTCCCGGTATCCTGCTCTGCGGTGTAGAACTGGGCCTTGATGGTGTGGGCACCAGTCTTGAAAGATCCCCCGATACCGATGGTCGAGTAATCGGTGTTGACAGAATCATCGGTAGAGCTGTCGTACAGACCAACCACCCGGAAGGCGCCCATCTTGTAGGAAGCTGCGATACGCCACGCAGTGTTGTCACCTGCGGCATTATCAATGCTCTGGTAAGCAGCACCCACGAACAGCGGCCCCTTGGCATAGGTGCCGTTGATGGAAACCGCAGCGATATCGCTGTTTGCAGTGGTGTTGTCAGCCGTCACGACAGCGGCCAGAACGCCGAAACCGCCCATGTTCGGGGTCTTGTAGGCCACGACATTATCGAGGCGCTGATCGTGATTGTTCCAGCCAGTGATGCCACGCGCATCACCCAGGTGATGACCGAACAGGTCCACCTTGCGGCCAACCAGCTTGTAGGGGGTGTCATAACGACCGAGGATCACGGCACCGAAGCCGCCAGCCAGACCCACATAGGTGTTACGACGCGCCCAAGTAGTTGCGGAATTGTTTGCACCGATCTGGTTGGTACCAACATCCAGATCGTTCTCGACCTGCCAGATGGCCTTCAGGCCATTGCCCAGATCCTCGGAACCCTTGAAACCGAGACGGGTGTTGCGACCCATCACGAACAGGCCAGAGTCCTGGCCGTCGTCCAGCTGGGCCACCTCGACATCGAACACGCCATAGATGGTGGCGTCGGCCTGAGCGGCCATCGGAGCGGCCACGGCACCGGCCACTGCCAGAGCAATCAGATTCTTCTTCATGAGTCTTACTCCTCGAAGTTTGGTTGTGGTGTCGAAAGACACCCGCTTTATAAACCCCCTTTTCGGAAAATGCAACAGCTTTTGCCACAAAAATGCGACACCCTGCCCAGACTGTTGCGCCAGGGCAACAGAATTTGACCCCCAGCGGCAGGAATGGCCGCTTAACGACTGATTTTCTGTGGCGGGCCGCCCCGGCCAGCGCTACGGCCTTGTGATTGGCGGTGCCCTCCAAAGGGGCCGGGTGTTGCCTGAGTGACTCAGGGCACACAGGACACGGGGCATGGCATTGGCGTTGCATCGGCACGAGTGGCGGACTACGCTTCGGATACCGGCCATCATGAGAAGCCATCCCGCCATGGACGAGAACCATGTACGCAATCAGAAGGCGCCCCTGCCGCCATCGCTGCAGAAGGCAGCGGCGCAGTTCCGGGCGGGCAGGCTGTCGCTGGGCGCTGCAGCCCGGCTGGCTGGCCTGCCACTTGCCATGTTCGTATCCCGCCTGGCGGAAGTGGGCATAGAGGTCGCTCACCCGGACGAGACCACGATGCTGGAGGAGAAGGATCTCTCGCCGTGGCTGCGCGCTGATCACTGAACGGCCTGCAATTATTTTTAGGTGCGCAGGACGCAAGACCCCGGCCTGGAAACAAAAACCCCGGCCAGCCGGCCGGGGTTCGATCCAGCCACTCCTGGTTCTTGCCTCAGGTCATGCGCCTGAGCACATCGACTTCCTCGTTCATGTCGAACCAGCGGTGCTTGAGGGCGCCGGCGATGTGCAGCAGGGCGAGCAGGACGAGGCTCCAGGCGAGGATTTCGTGCAGTTCCTCGAACACCTCGTGCAGGGCCTCGCTCTCGCCCACCAGGGGCGGGATCTCGAACAGGCCGTAGAAGGGTACCGGCTTGCCGGCGGTGGCGGCGATGAGGTAGCCGGCCACGGGAATGCCGAGCAGCAGCAGGTACATGAGCGACTTGACCACCAGGGTGAGCATGCGCTCCCAGCCGGCCAGGCCGCCGGGCAGGGGCGGCGGCGGCGAGACCTTGAGCCAGACGACGCGCACGACGGTGAGCAGGAACAGCAGCACGCCGGTGCTCATGTGGTAGAAGAAGAGCTGCTGGCGCAGCGGGTCCTGCTTGTCGAGCTCGGTCATGACGAGACCAACGCCGAACAGGGCAAGGACGATGAGGGCGCTGAGCCAGTGCAGCGCGCGGGACAGGACGCCGTAGCGTTCCGGGGTGTTGGCCAGCATGTTTCGCTTCCTCCGGTTGTCGGGTGGATGGGAACGGTTCCGGCTGGGCGCCCCATTCTGGTGCAGGGCTGCCCCGTTTATCCCCCATTCGCCGGCGGATTGCAAGCCGGGCGGGCCTTTGGCCCGGCACCGGCCGCTCAGGTCTTGCGGTAGATCTCGGCGCCGCCGTCGCGGAACTCGCGGGCCTTTTCCCTCATGCCCTCTTCCACCGCCACACGCACATCGCCTATGCCCTTGCCGGCGGCGTATTCGCGCACATCCTGGGTGATTTTCATGGAGCAGAAGTGGGGGCCACACATGGAGCAGAAGTGGGCCACCTTGGCGGAGTCCTTGGGCAGGGTCTCGTCGTGGTACTCGCGGGCGCGCTCGGGGTCGAGGCCGAGATTGAACTGGTCCTCCCAGCGGAACTCGAAGCGGGCCTTGGACAGGGCGTTGTCGCGCAGCTGGGCGCCGGGGTGGCCCTTGGCCAGGTCGGCGGCATGGGCGGCGATCTTGTAGGTAATGATGCCCTCGCGTACATCCTCCTTGTTGGGCAGGCCAAGGTGCTCCTTGGGGGTGACATAGCAGAGCATGGCGGTGCCATACCAGCCGATGTTGGCGGCGCCGATGGCGGAGGTGATGTGGTCGTAGCCAGGGGCGATGTCGGTGACCAGGGGCCCCAGGGTGTAGAAGGGGGCCTCGAAGCAGTCGCGCAGTTCCTTGTCCACATTCTCCTTGACCATGTGCAGCGGGACATGGCCGGGGCCCTCGATCATGACCTGGACATCGTGCCGCCAGGCGATCTTCGTCAGTTCGCCCAGGGTTTCGAGCTCGGCGAACTGGGCGCGGTCGTTGGCGTCGGCGAGGGAGCCGGGGCGCAGGCCGTCGCCCAGGGAGAAGGCCACATCGTAGGCCTTCATGATCTCGCAGATCTCCTCGAAGTGGGTGTAGAGGAAGTTTTCCCGGTGATGCGCCAGGCACCACTTGGCCATGATGGAGCCGCCGCGCGAGACGATGCCGGTGACGCGCTCGGCGGTAAGCGGCACATAGGCCAGGCGTACGCCGGCGTGGATGGTGAAGTAGTCCACGCCCTGCTCGGCCTGCTCGATCAGGGTGTCGCGGAACAGTTCCCAGGTGAGTTCCTCGGCCTTGCCGTCGACCTTTTCCAGCGCCTGGTAGATGGGCACGGTGCCGATGGGCATGGGGGCGTTGCGCAGGATCCACTCGCGGGTCTCGTGGATGTTCTTGCCGGTGGAG
>JALWNJ010000230.1 GCA_026995955.1 Gammaproteobacteria bacterium | reverse complement strand
GCATGGGACTGCGTGAGCCGCTTGTAGTCGTGGGCGAACTTGACCAGCCGCACCATGTTGGCCTCGTCGAGCATGCCATAGCCCTCGACGAGCTGGCCATCGTCCCGGAAACGCGCCACCACGACCACGCCATCGACCGCGAGCAATCGCTTGAGCATCGCCAGCCCTCCCTCAGGCCAGGGCCGCGTACGCGGCATCGTAATCGGCACGGGCGTTGTCCAGCACCACCCCCGCACCGGACTGCACGACGGCGGACCAGTCCATGCCAATGAGGGTAAATCCGCCCACGGGGTAGAAACCACCCATGCCGGTCAGGGCCTCCCAGCCCCGTGCCTGCATGGTGGCAATGGAGAGATTGGCCACGCAGACATGACACAGCATGTCCAGCGTGTTGCGGTCTACGCCGGTGTTGTCCAGCACCTTGTAGTCCTGCAGCTCCCCACTGTCGGCGAAGGTGAAGGCGGCGATGGCGCCAGGGAGGTTCATCAGTGCATCGAGATCTGCCATGTGCTTTTCCTCCAGGTGGATTGTTTTCGTTTTTTGTCTTGTGATTCCGGCACAGTGCCGGATACGCCTCAAACCAAGTCGTCGGGGCTGTCGCGCAGCACCTCGTGCATGCGATGGACCACGGCATTGAAGTCGCTCTGCTCGTTGTCCATGAAGCAGAACACATTGGCGACCACGCAAACCGAGAACTTCGGCCCGCGCACCGCCCAGCCCTTGCCGGGCACCAGCCCGCAGCCCTCGCCGCAGAAGGAACCCAGGATGTCCGCCTCCATGTGGGTGCCCATCGAGGTCGAGCGGCACATGATGGAGGCCATGCGCGCCATTTCGTCGGTCAGGTTGCCCTCGTAGCTGTAGCGGTCGCCGCGGTAGGAAAACTCGCCGGCCGCCACGGTTCCGGGCATCTGCATGAGTTCCGAGATCAGGTTCATCTTTCCTCCTCTCTGGTGGTTGCCAGTTCCCCCGCTACAGACGCGAAGGCCCGAAGCGCTTGGCCCGGGCCTTCGAAATCATGGATGTCTGCGGGTTTCGTTGTTATGCATGCTGCAATCGCGGATAATCCGGTCCGGCTCGCTGCCGTAACCTTCATTTAGACCATCCTCGGAAAATTGCAATGTCCGCTGCTGCCGAACGCACCCCCCTGCTGCGCCTTTTCGCCGCATTGTTCTACGATCTGATCCTGCTGTTCGCCGTCCTGTTCTTTGCGGCACTGGCGATTCTCGTGCTGCTGGGCGAGGACTTCGGCCGCAGCCACGCCTTCCGGCTCTACCTGTATGGCATCAGCCTGCTCTATTTCACCTGGTTCTGGACCCACGGCGGCCAGACCCTGGGGCTGCGCACCTGGCGCCTGCGCGTGACCGCTGGCGACGGCCATTCGCCGGTGGACTGGCGCCGGGCCCTGTTGCGCGCGCTGGCGGCCCAGATCTCGTGGCTGACCCTGGGGCTGGGCTACCTGTGGGCGCTGTGGGACCGCAACGGGCTGACCTGGCACGACCGCCTCAGCGGCACCCGGGTGGTGCGCGTACCCTGAGCGGCCAGCCAGGGCACAGAGGCCGTCAGCGGATCCGCCGCAGGCCCCACACCGCCAGCGCGGCAAACATCAACAGCGGCAGCGTGGCCGCCAGCAGCGGCGGCAGGTGATAGACCAGACCGACATGATTGAGCATGCGGTTGAGCAGAAAGAAGACCACGCCGATGACGATGCCCAGAAACAATTGCTGGCCAAAGCCGCCGCTGCGGCGCGAGGAGAACACGAAGGGCATCGCCACCATCAGCATGACGAGGCTGGAGAGCGGGGTGGTGAAGCGGGTCCAGTAGGCGAGCCGGTAGCGACTGTCGTCGAGATGATTGTCCCGCAGGTAGCGGGCATAGCGCGACAGATCCCGCACCGACATGTATTCCGGCTTGAGCGACAGTACCCGGAACAGTTGCGGGTCGAGCAGATTGGGCAGCCGCTGTCGCGCATGGCGACTGACCACCACGCGATCGTCCTGCCAGCGGCTCTCCACCACCTGCTCCAGCACCCATTCGTCCGTGCCGGCATCGTACCAGGCGCGGGCCGCCGACAGGTTTTCCACCACCCGCCCGCTGTCGGGCGTGACGGTCCAGCTGCGCAGGCCACGCAGGTGCCGGTCGGGCAGCACCTCGTGCACGCGGATGAAGTGATTCCCCTCGCGGAACCACAGCCCCTTGCCGCCGCCGCTGACCACCACCGCCGCCTTGCCCCCCAGTTTGACCGCCTCGGCGCGGCGCTCGGCCACCGGGGCCACGAACTCGCCGACCAGAAAGATCGCCACCATCAGCAGCACGCCGGCCTTGAGCGCCGAACGGGCGATGCGGTTGACCGACACGCCGGCGGCGCGCATGGCGATCAGCTCGGAGTGCGAGGCCAGCGCCCCCAGGCTGAGCATGCCGCCGATGAGCACCCCCGTGGGGAAGTATTCGTAGAGTCGGCGAGGCAGCGTGTAGAGCACGTAGAGCAGCGCGTCCACGGTGCCGAAGTTCGGGTCGTCGCGACTGGTGGCCTCGTAGATGAAGGCCATGATCGCATCCAGCAGCAGCAGGGCCAGCAGGGCCATGACACAGCCGACCAGCACCTGGCGCACGAGATAGCGGTCGAGGATGCGCATCAGGACGCCCGCTTCAGGGTCAGCCGCAGTGCCAGCCAGCGTCCGCCATACTCGCGCCACACCAGCAGCAGGCCGAACAGCAGCAGCAGGCCGTGCACCCACCAGGTCCCCAGCCAGGGCGAAAGTTCGCCGCGTGCCACCCAGGTCTTGGCTACCACCAGCAGATTGGCATAGACGCCGTAGACCACGATCGCCACTGCCAGCCGGGAATAGCGCCCCTGGCGCGGTCGGACATGACTGAGCGGCACCGCCACCAGCGCCAGCAGCACGGTCGACAGGGGGAAACTCAGACGCCACTGCAACTCGGCCAGGGCCTCCGGATCACGGCGCTCGAACAGGCGACTCATCCGAACCGTATCCAGGGTACGGTTGCCCAGCCCCGGATTGAGTTCGGGGATCAGGATGCCATGGCGGCGGAAACGCACTTCGCGCAGCTCGCCGCTGTCCGGGCTTCCCTCGTAGCGCCGGCCGTCCTGCAGGAGCAGGTAGCGCAGGCCGCTTTCCGGCTCACGGTATTGCGAGGCCCGCCGCGCGGTGATGATCACGTCGTGGCCGTTCTGCTGCATGCTGATGAACAGGTCGCGCAGCTCGCGCCCCTCCTCGCTCACCTCGCGGGCATAGATCACCCGCCCCCCTTGGGCATCGACCACGAAACGGCCCGGCGTGATGCCCAGCACGTCCAGGCGGCGGGCGGCGGCGGCCTTCATCTCGTCGCTCACCTGTACCACCCGCGGCACCACCGCGCTCACCATCAGGAGCAGGAACACGGCCACCAGCGCGGCCAGCACCAGGATCGGACGCAGGATGCGGCCATAACCGATGCCGGCGGCTCGCAGGGCCGTCATCTCGCTGTCGTTGTAGAGCCGCCCCAGGCTGAGCATGATGCCCACGAACAGACCCACCGGAATCAGCAGCACCAGGCCCTTGAAGCTTACCAGCACCAGCAGCGGCGCGATCAGATCCTCGGGAATGCGCCCTTCCGAGGCCTCGCCCAGCAGGCGAACGAACAGATTGCCGACGATGATGAGCAGCAGCACCAGCGTCACGCCGAGGAAGCCATGCAGCACCTCGGAGGCCAGGTAGCGATCGACGACTGTTGGGAAAATCAGGCG
>JALWNJ010000229.1 GCA_026995955.1 Gammaproteobacteria bacterium | reverse complement strand
ACCGTGGGCTCGGTGACATCGATCTTCTGGAATCGCCGCGCCAGAGCACGGTCCTTCTCGAAGATGCCCCGGTACTCCTGGTAGGTGGTGGAGCCGATGCACTTGAGGTCGCCGGAGGCGAGCTTGGGTTTGATCAGGTTGGAGGCGTCCATGACGCCGCCGGAAGCCGCCCCCGCACCGATGATGGTATGGATCTCGTCGATGAAGAGAATGGCGTTCTTCTCCTCGTCGAGCTGGCGCAGGACACCCTTGAGGCGCTTCTCGAAGTCGCCGCGATACTTGGTGCCGGCGACCAGCGCGCCCAGGTCCAGCGCATAGATGACGCTGTCCTTCAGCACCTCCGGCACCTCGCCGTCGACGATCTTCTTGGCCAGCCCCTCGGCGATGGCGGTCTTGCCGACGCCGGCCTCGCCCACATAGAGCGGATTGTTCTTGCGCCGGCGGCAGAGGATCTGGATGGTGCGCTCGATCTCGTGGTCGCGGCCGATGAGCGGATCGATGCGACCCTGCCTGGCGCGCTCGTTGAGATTGACCGCATAGGCCTCGAGCGGCTTTTGCTGCTCGTCGCCCTGGCTGTCGGCCGAGTCGGGCGCCGGGCGCACCGACTCGCCCTCGTCGTCCGCCTCGTCCTTGCGCACGCCGTGGGAAATGTAGTTGACCACATCGAGCCGGCTCACGCCCTGCTGCTGCAGGAAGTACACTGCCTGCGACTCCTGCTCGCCGAAGATGGCCACCAGCACATTGGCCCCCGTCACCTCCTTGCGTCCGGAGGACTGGACATGGAACACCGCGCGCTGCAGCACGCGCTGGAAACCCAGCGTGGGCTGGGTGTCGCGGATGTCGTCCTCGGTGAGCACCGGGGTGGTCTCCTCGACGAAGGCCTCCAGATCCCGCGCCAGGCGATCGACATCGGCGCCGCAGGCGCGAAGCACCTCGCGCGCGGTATCGTTGCCGGTCAGCGCGAGCAGCAGGTGCTCCACGGTGATGAACTCGTGGCGCCGGTCTCGGGCGTACTTGAAGGCCTCGTTGAGGGAGGCTTCGAGTTCCTTGCTGAGCATGTCAGGCCTCTTCCATATCGCAGAGCAGCGGATGCTGGTTCTCGCGTGAATACTGGTTCACCTGGACCACCTTGGTCTCGGCGATCTCGCGGGTGTAGATGCCGCACACCCCCTTTCCCTGGGTGTGCACCGTGAGCATGATGCGGGTGGCCTTCTCTCGATCCATGCCGAAGAACATCTCCAGCACCTGCACGACGAACTCCATCGGCGTGTAGTCGTCGTTGAGCAGTACCACCTTGTACATCGGCGGCTTTTTCAGCTTGGGCTTCGCCGTCTCCAGCAGAAGCCCGGTATCGCCATCATGACGGGTCGAGTCGCTCATGACACCTTTGATTCTAGTCCAGATTCACGGATGCAGAATGGGCCTTTCGGCCAGTGCCGCACGGGTGGGGCGGGATCCATGTTCCGATTATATATGGGCCGTCAGGCGGTTTCGCAAGCGCCTGATCCGGGCAGGGTTATCACCCGGGCTGCCGCAAGGCGAGATGCCTGCCCCACAACGCACGCGGCCCGGCAGAGCCGGGCCGCGCGGGGCTCGCCTTGCCGCTGGACGGCTTACATGTGGCGAACGATCTCGCGGCCGAACTCCGAGCAGGAGACCTCGGTGGCCTCCGGCATCAGGCGCGCGAAGTCGTAGGTCACGCGCTTGCCGGCGATGGCGCCGGACACGCCCTTGATGATGAGGTCGGCGGCCTCGGTCCAGCCCATGTGGCGCAGCATCATCTCTGCCGACAGCACCAGCGAGCCGGGATTGACCTTGTCCTGGCCGGCGTACTTGGGCGCGGTGCCGTGCGTGGCCTCGAACAGGCCGATGGTATCGGACAGGTTGGCGCCCGGCGCGATGCCGATGCCACCCACCTGTGCTGCCAGGGCATCGGAGATGTAGTCGCCGTTCAGGTTGAGGGTGGCGATCACGCTGTACTCCTCCGGGCGCAGCAGGATCTGCTGCAGGAAGGCATCGGCGATCACGTCCTTGACCACGATCTCGTTGCCGGTACGCGGATTGCTGAAGCGGCACCAGGGCCCGCCGTCGATCTCGGTGGCGCCGAACTCTTCCTTCGCCAGCTCGTAGCCCCATTCCTTGAAGGCACCCTCGGTGAACTTCATGATGTTGCCTTTGTGCACCAGGGTCACCGAGCTGCGGTCGTTGTCGATGGCGTACTGGATGGCCTTGCGTACCAGGCGCTTGGTACCCTCCTCCGACACCGGCTTGACGCCGATACCGGAGGTCTCGGGGAAGCGGATCTTGTTGACCCCCATCTCGTTGATGAGGAAGTCGATGACCTTCTTCACCTCCGGGGTGCCGGCGCGCCACTCGATGCCGGCGTAGATGTCCTCGGAGTTCTCGCGGAAGATGACCATGTCGGTCTTCTCGGGCTCCCTGAGCGGGCTTGGCGTGCCCTCGAAGTAGCGCACCGGGCGCTGGCAGACATACAGATCCAGCTCCTGGCGCAGGGCCACATTGAGCGAGCGGATGCCACCGCCCACCGGCGTGGTCAGCGGCCCCTTGATGGCGACCAGGAACTCGCGGATCGCCTCCAGCGTCTCGTCCGGCAGCCATACATCGCCGCCATAGATCCGGTTGGCCTTCTCGCCGGCATAGATCTCCATCCAGGCAATGCGGCGCGCGCCGCCATAGGCCTTCTCCACGGCGGCGTCGACCACCGACTTCATTACCGGGGTGATGTCCACGCCGATGCCATCGCCCTCGATGTAGGGGATGATGGGGGTGTCCGGAATGTTCAGCGAATGATCCGCGTTGGCGGTGATCTTCTCGCCCTCGGAGGGCACCTGAATGTGCTGATAGGCCATGAATGCTCCCGTTCCAATGCCAGAGAAAATGGCGCGCATTATAGCATGCGCCATGACCGGCCCGGCCGGGTGGCGGGCGGCCTCAGGGGCCGCCCGCGGGGTCGATGGCCCAGTCGGGATTGAAGGCGGGCGCAGCATCACCGGCCGGAATGCCCTGATCCCCCAGATGCCCCGGGTCGGTGGCCTGCCCCACGCCACGGCTGCCGGAACTGCATCCGGCGAAACCGCCCCGCAGGCCGCAATCGCTACCGCCCTCTCCGCCTTCCGGATTGCCGTCGGTGGCACCTCCGCCGCCGGTCAGCCGCTGGCGCTTGCGCTCGGCCTCCTCTTCCGAGGACTGGCCGCCGCCGCAGGACCCGGCCCCGCCGGTGCGCTCCGAACACTGGTCGCTGCCATCCCGGCCCACCATGCCGGCCTTGCTCTTGGGCTCGTTGGGATCGACCTGGGTCTTCTTGGTATCGCTGTCCTTGGTGTCACTGTCCTTGGTGTCGGAGCCGCCGGCAGAACCCTTGTCGTCCTTGGGCTGATTGTCACTGGAGGTGTCCTTTTTCGGCGGATTGTCGGGGCCCGTGTTCTGCTTCCGGTCCTTTTGCGTGGACTGCCGGGCCTGCTCGTCCTTCTGCGTGGACGACTTGCTGTTGCTGCCCTGTGCGAAGCCCTTGCTGCCGGACTTGGCGGGCGTCTTGAGCGGTCCCTTGGTATTGGACTTTTCCGAGGTTTTGAGTGGCGTCTTAGCCCCCTGGCCACCGCCCATGGGCGTGACGCTGTTGGGCGAATGGGCTGGATTGCCCCGTTTCACGCCACCGCCCTTCCATTGCCCCGGCCCCTTGTCGCCCTTGCTGCCCCCCATGGGCTGCACGGTATTGGCCGAATTGGAAGGCGGGCCGATGAACTTCGG
>JALWNJ010000228.1 GCA_026995955.1 Gammaproteobacteria bacterium | reverse complement strand
CATTTCCCGGAAACCGCACCCGGCCTCGGCGCGTTCAACGGCGGGCGGGAACCCCGAAGGGGCGCGGGCTCCGGGGTGCCCTTCTTTGCCTACTTTCTTGGGCAAGCAAGAAAGTAGGGCGCAGCCGCGAAGCGGATGTGCAACCAAGAACAGGGGCAAGGAACTTGGGACGAGTAGCGAGGTAAAACGGAGCCTCAACCACCCTGGCTCCAAGTCACAAGTCCCTTGCCCCTAGGCGAGAAATCAAACCTTGATGTAGGTCCACCCCTCGCGCAGTCGCTTGACGATGTGCTCCACGGCCGAGGGCGCCGGATGCGCCCGATCGATGAGCTGAACATGGATGCCCTGGCGCTCCAGACGACGGATGGCGTTGGCGCAGGCAATGAAATCGATGTTGTCGTACTGCTGCATGATCTGGCTCACACGCCGTGCATAGGGCGAGGCATCGGCACGCATCAGGTCCAGGCCACCCGAGTTGGCGATCACTTCCACATGCACGCCACGGGCCTTGTAGGACTCGACCAGGCTCACCGCGCGATCCAGCACCTGCTCGAACTTGTCGGGATTGGACTCGTCGATGTGCAGTACCACACGGGTAGGATCGGCCTTGACATCCCCAACCTCAATGGCGCCTGCCAGCAGGTTCTCCATGCGCTGCTCATGGCCCTTCCAGCCCAGCAGCACACCGACACCGAGGATCAGCAGCGCGGCGATGCCCTGCAGCAGGCCGTGGCGCAGCCCGCCATGGCCACCGTGCCGCTCCCGCGGCGGCTCCAGATCGTCGTAGGCATGGGTGATGGCGGCCTTCAGGTTGCGCAGTTCGCAGACCTGATCCCGGAGTTCCGGATCGTCGGCCATCTCGCGCATGACCTGCTCCCGGTCCAGCGCCTCCAGTTCTCCGTCGACGAAGGCATGCAGCTGGCATTCGCGCACGCTGGCGTTTTCCTTGTGGTCACTCATTACTTGACACTCCTCAGTCTGGTTACCCGGGGTGAATCCGTCACCTCCTCCCGAAGCAGGCCCAGCAGGGCCTTGCGGGCCCGGCTCAGGCGGCTCATCACGGTACCGATGGGCACCTCGAGGATCTCCGCCACCTCAGCATAGCTGAATCCGTTGAGATCGACGAGCGTCACCACCTCGCGCTGCGGCACCGGCAGACACTGGATGGCCTCACGTACCCGGCGTACCGTATCGTGCACCATGGCATCGCCTTCCGGGCAGCAGTCCTCGCCGGCCAGCTCCATGCCGTCCACATCGAGGTGCTCGCGCCTGCGCCGCAGGTGTTCCTTCCAGCAGTTGCCCAGGATGCGGAACATCCAGGCCCGGAGCCGGGCCGGGTCCTGCAGCTGGTGCAGCTTGTCCAGCGCCCGGCTCATGGCCTCCTGTACCAGGTCGTCGGCCAGCATCTCGTCGCCGCACCAGGCCACGGCGGTGCGATACAGTGCCCGGCGGTGCTCGTTGATCTCCCCGCGCAGACGGGCGTTTCTGCACAGATTGCTTATCAGTTTCATGTGTTGTGGTCTCCTCCCCTGACTACAGGATGCACCAGAATTCCCTTTTATTCCATCACCGGGAAATTTCCGTTCCGCGGGAATAAACCGGCCCCTTGCGCCATCTCCCGGATGTCGCATGCCGCGACACGACACAAGACCATTTTCAGGAGGAGTCCATGAAATCACTGAAGAACTGGCTGATGCTGGCCCTGCTCGCGCTGAGCCTGGGGCTGTCCGCCCAGGCCATGGCCGACAAGGCCTCCAAGCCCTTCGCGGAGAAGCGCGTGGTACTGCAGATCTCCGACCCCAACCCGTTCAAGCAGACCCTGGTGCTCAATGTCGCCAACAACCTGCTCAAGCACTACGGCCCAGACAAGGTTGACATCGAGATCGTCGCCTTCGGCCCCGGCCTGCGCCTGCTGTTTGCCGACAACGCCAACAAGGGCCGTATCAAGCGCCTGGTGGAGAACGGCGGCGTGCGCTTCTCGGCCTGCAGCAACACCATCCGCAACATGGGCAAGAAACTGGGCCACCCGCCAGTGCTGAACCCCAATGCGGTAAAGGTCTCGGCCGGCGTGGTGCGCATCCTCGACCTCGTCGATCAGGGCTATGTCCTGATCAAGCCGTAATACGGGCCACGGACACATCACAACAGAATCATCCCAGGGGGAACACATGAAGAACATGACCATCAAGACCAGCCTGACCGCACTGACCCTGGCCATGGGCCTGGGCGCCGCCCAGCAGGCCTCGGCCGCAAACTGGCTGATGCTGCAGGGCACCGAACCCGCCGGCTCGGCGCCGCGCGCCAAGCTGTGGGGCTTTGTGCAGGCACAGTACCAGAAGGACTTCTCCGACTCCTTTGGCGCCGGTGAAGTCTACATCCCGCCCAAGCTGATCGGGCCCAACCTGGAGACCCAGGATCAGTTCAATGTCAACCGTGCCCGTATCGGCGTGCGCGGCAGCAACTTCCCGCTCGACAGCAAGACCAACTACTTCGTGCTCATCGAGATGGGCCGCAACGGCATCACCAACCATGGCGATGCCTTCGCCAAGGTCACCGATGCAAGCGTCACCTTCAACCACATCCCGGGGGCGCGTGTCCGCGTCGGCCTGTTCAAGAATCCGGGGCCGGAGGAGGGGCTGCAGGCCATCCATGTATTCGACTACATCAACTTTACCACCGTCACCAATCAGTTGATGCTCGAGCGCTATCCCGTGGCTGGCTATACCAATGCCCCGGCGCAGTCCATCCCGGGTGCCGATTTCAACAAGATCGGGAATTCGGTCGGCGCCTTCCGCGACACCGGCATCCAGGTCTTCGATACCTTCAAGTCGGGCAGCTGGGAAACCGCCTATGCCGTCAAGATCGGCAACGGCAGCGGTCTGGAGATCACCGACAATGACAACAACAAGGATGTCTATCTCTACCTGTCCACTGAGAAGGTCTACGGCGGCAAGGGCGGCCGACGCGAGGGCTGGAAGTTCTTTGCCTGGAGCCAGTCCGGCAAGCGCATTGACCCGAACAATACCGCCAACGAGTACGACCGCAAGCGTTATGGTGTCGGTACCAAGTACCTGAAGAAGCCTTTCCGGGTCAGCGCAGAGTACATGAAGGGCAAGGGCATGATCTTCCAGGGCCCGCACCGCCCCGGTCACATGTTCAACGATCTGGAGGCCAGTGGCTGGTACGTCGAGGGTGGATGGTACATCCCGAAGACCAAGCTCGAGATCGACCTGCGCTACGACAGCTACACGCGCGAAGAGAACCATCCCACTTCCGTGGCTGGCGACGAGAGCCGCTACAAGACTGCCACCATCGGCATGCAGTACCACTTCAACAAGAAGACCCGTCTGAACATGGAGTATTCGAACCGGAACTACGAGTCGGATACCACGGCGGTCAACAACCAGTACGAAGGCGTGAAGGGCCGCTTTGCCATCCAGGTCACGGCGATCTTCTGAGTCTTCTTCATCGATTCGTGTTGTGGCAGTTGCCCCGCCTCGTGCGGGGCTCTTTTTTGCCCAACAGCCTGTCCAGGACCGCAGCGGCCCAGCAAATCATGGTGGGGAGGGGGGGTGAAATGGGCTATTGCAGGATGTAGGTCAGCGAAAGTGGCCGCTGGGCACGGCGGAGGCCCAGGGTAATGACCGAGCGCTGCCCCAGGGCATGCAGCATGCGCATGAAGGCATCGGCCTGGCGCACCGGCACGCCGTTGAGGGAGACGATCTCGTCCCCGGCACGCAGGCCGGCCTCTGCGGCCAGGCTGCCGGCCGCCACGAAGCGC
>JALWNJ010000227.1 GCA_026995955.1 Gammaproteobacteria bacterium | reverse complement strand
CCTCGCTCGGCACCACCACCAGCAGCCGGCGGGTCTGCCCGAGCAGGCTTTCGAGTTCGGGCTCGGCCTCGAGCCCATCGGGGAAGGGTATGCCGGGCAGGTAGCGGGGGTTCTCGCGCCGGCGGCGCATGGCCTCGAGCTCGTCGCGCTCGCGGCCCCAGAGCAGGACCGGACGCCCGTTGCGGGCCAGCTGCATGGCCAGTGCCGTGCCCCAGGCGCCGGCGCCGATGACGCCGATGGTGTCGGCGGCGGCCATCGGCTCAGTGCTTCATCTCGCCCTCGCCGGCGGCGCCGTCGGGCTGCGGTGCCTCGCCCTGCTCCGCCTGCTGGCGCAGCTGCTCCAGGTGCTGGGCGTAGAGCGCATCGAAGTTGACCGGCGCCAGCGCCATGTCGGGGAAGCCGCCCTTGGTGACCAGGCTGGAGATCGCCTCGCGGGCGTAGGGGAACAGCAGATTGGGGCAGTAGCTGCCGAGCAGGTGGCCGAGATGATCGGGCGCAAAGCCCGCGGCGCCGAACACACCGGCCTGCTTGATCTCCACCAGATAGGCGGTGCGCTCGCCGAGCTTCGTGGTGACCGTCAGGCTCAGCTCCACCTCGTAGATGTTCTCGTCGATGGCCCGGCTGGCGGTGTTGAGGTCGATGTGGGTCTCCGGCGCCCACTCCTGGGTGAAGATGTCGGGCGCGTTAGGCGACTCGAAGGAGACATCCTTCAGATACACCTTGTGGATGACGAACTCCTGCTGCGGTGCCTGCCGGGTGTCCTGGCCGTTGCCGGAGGCTGCGCTGTCGTTGCCGTTGCTCATGACTGGGTTTCCTGTTCCAAAGTGGTGGCGATGCCGTCGAGGATCGGATCGAGACGCCCCTGGCGGTCGAGCGCGGCCATGTCGTCGTAACCGCCAATGTGCAGATCGCCGATGAAGATCTGCGGCACCGAGGTGCGGCCGCTGCGGGCCTCCATCTCGGGGCGGCGCTCGGGATGCTGATCGACGCGGATGTCCTCGTACTCGACCCCCTTGGCGTCGAGCAGGCGCCGCGCCCAGATGCAGTAGGGGCAGAATCCGGTGGTGTAGATGACGACCTTCGGCTTGTCCATGTCGCGGTGCCTCCTTACTTCCTGACCAGGGGGAGGTTCTCGCCCTGCCAGGCCAGCACCCCGCCCTTGAGATTGTGCACCCGCTCGAATCCCGCCTTGCACAGGATGTCGCTTGCCTGCGCCGAGCGGTTGCCGCTGCGGCAATAGACGATGACCTCGCGCGACTTCCACGGCTCCAGCTCCTCCAGCCGCTGGCGCAGGGCACCCAGCGGGATGTGGCGGGCCCCCTTGATGCGGCCATCGGCCACCTCGTTGGCCTCGCGCACATCGAGCAGCAGCGGATCTTCGTGGTTCATCAGCAGCACCGCCTCCTGCGGCTTGAGTTCGTCCCAGCAGCGGGTCAGGCGACGGAACTCGCCGTACAGCAGCAGGCCCAGCACCCCGACGAAGGAGAGGATGAGGATGGGGTGCCTGGCGGCAAATTCAATGTACTGGTCGATGGACATTCACGGTGCCCCGGTCACTGGCCGCGCCCCCGGCGCCGGCCATGGGTTGGAAAGGGCGAAAGGATAGCAAACGCCATCGATGGCGAACAGGCGTGCTCAGCCCTTCTGGCAGAACACTTCCTGCATCATGCCAATGAGGCGCAGGGTGCGGGCATCGCCCACACGATAGTAGACCCGGTTGGCGTCCTTGCGCGAAGCGAGGATGCCCTTGTCGCGCAGGATCGCCAGGTGCTGCGAGATGTTGCTCTGCGAGGTGCCCACGCGCTCCACGATGTCCTGCACGCTGACCTCGCGATCGCCCAAGGTGCAGAGGATCTTCAGCCGCAGCGGATGGGACATGGCCTTGAGCGAGCGCGAGGCGCGTTCGATGTCCTCTTCGCGCGTCAGGAGCTGGGGCGGGAGATCGGTGTCGAGTTTGAAGTCGGACATAATGTTCGGATCCTCTGCGGGCATGAATGCCTTAACCCGGAAGTTGCATGAAGCTGCCGGATGGATGTGCGTCTGGCGTGTTCGAGCGTGCCGCTTTGGAGCGCCAGGCGTAGTAGTCACTACGGTTGGCGCGAAAAGTGGTGCGATCGGGCGCGCCAGGCGTGCAGACGCCGGCAGAGCGGGCTACATCAAAACCGTTGACCTGCAATAGCCCAGGTAAAAACATGCGCTGTCCTGCCATTCGGAGCGGCTTCATGCAACTTCCGGGTTAATATCAGCAATACATTATACAATAATAGTTGAGAATTGAAGCCCTGCCTGCCCGTTCGTGGGGCACATCGTTGTCGGCATCCCGTGGCTGGCACATAATCGGCCGATGATTGCCCGCACCCTGTCGATCCTGCTGCTGCTCGCCGTCCTGCCACCGGCGGCTGCTGACACGCCGCCGAAGACTTCCGAGGAGGCCGAACAGCGCCTGAGCCAGGTACAGCAGCAGATGCGCACCCTGCGCCGTCTGCTGGAGCAGAAGCGTGGCGAACAGGGCCGGCTGCAGGCCGAGCTGCGACGCCAGGACCGGCGGATCGCGCGCCTGAGCCGCAGCCTGCGCGAGATCGACCGCAAGCTGGCAGAACTTCGCCACACCCTGGCCGTCAAGAGAAGGGAACGGCGCGACCAGCTGGCGATCCTCGAACGCCACCGTCAGGCACTCGCCGACCAGCTGCGCACGGCCTACCGCATCGGCGACCAGGAGGGGCTCAAGCTGCTGCTCAACCAGCAGGACCCGGCCCTGGTCGGGCGCATGCTGGCCTACTACCAGCGCTTCAACACTGCACGGCTGGCGCGCATCCGCGCCATCAACGAGGCGCTGGCCGACCTGCGCGCCATCGAGGCCGAGATTGGCCGCAAGCAGCAGAACCTGGAGCAGAAGCAGCAGCAGAAGCGCGAGGCGCTGGCGCGGCTCAAGGCCACCCGCAAGGAACGACAGCGAACCCTCAAGGCCCTCAGCGACGAGATCCGGCGCCACGGCAAGGCGCTGGAGACCCTGGCCGAGGACGAACAGCAGCTGCAGGCCCTGATCGCCTCCATCAACGAGGCGCTGGCCGACATCCCGGCCACCCTCGACCGCCAGGACCCGTTCCCGCGCCTGCGCGGCCGGCTGCGGCTGCCGGTGCGCGGCCGCGTGCTGGCACGCTACGGCGACCGGCGCAAGGGCACCGGCGGGCGCATGCGCTGGAAGGGGCTGGTCATCCAGGCGCCGCGCGGCCGTACGGTGCAGGCGGTGGCGCGCGGGCGCGTGGCCTTCGCCGACTGGATGCGCGGCCTGGGCCTGCTGGTCATCATCGACCATGGCGACGGCTTCCTCAGCCTGTACGGGCACAACGAGGCGCTGTTCGTGGAACCGGGTGACTGGATCGAGGCCGGCGACACCATCGCCACCATCGGCGACAGCGGCGGGGCCCCGCGGCCCGAGCTCTACTTCGAGCTGCGCCGGGCCGGCAAACCGGTCGATCCCGCCCCCTGGTTCGGGCGCAATCTGGCCCGGAACTAGCCCGCCGCCGCACCCGCCATGCTGGACAGTGACGACGGCGAGACCACATAATCGTCGGGGTCTGCCAGGGAGCGGGCCCGGCCCGTCACGAAGCACGGCACACACGCGTGCCCGAATGCAATCGGAGAACAGATGCACATGAAACGACGCACACCCATCGGACTCGGACTCATCGGTGGCCTGCTGCTCGGGCTGGGGCTGAGCACCGGCATGACGGTCTTCGCCGACAAGGACGCCCCTGCGCCCGGCAGCCTGCCGCTCGACGAGCTGCGCACCTTC
>JALWNJ010000226.1 GCA_026995955.1 Gammaproteobacteria bacterium | reverse complement strand
GAGCATGTGGTGGTGCGCGAGGGCGCGCTGGAGTTTCTGGTGCCGGTGGCCGGTGGGCAGAAGACTGGCTGGTTCTTCGATCAGCGCGACAACCGCCGCGACCTGGGGCGCTTCGTGCGGGGGGCGCGGGTGCTCGATGTGTTCAGCTACCTCGGCGGCTGGGGGCTGCAGGCTGTGGCCCAGGGGGCGGCACAGGCGATCTGCGTGGACGAGTCGGAACGCGCCATCGACGGCGTGCTGGAGAATGCGCGGCGCAATGGTCTGGAGGACCGCGTCGGCGTCATCGAGGACAATGCCTTCGAGGCCCTGCGCGGCCTGCGCGACGAGGGCGAGCGCTTCGATGTGGTGGTGGTCGATCCGCCGGCCTTCATCAAGCGCCGCAAGGACCTGAAGAACGGCCTGGCGGCCTATCGCCGCATCAACGAGCTGGCGATGCGCCTGCTCGATCGCGATGGCATCCTCATCAGTTGTTCCTGTTCCCACCATCTGCACGAGCCGGTGTTCGTCGAGCAGCTCTGGGGCGCGGCGCGGCACATCGACCGGCGCATGCAGATCCTGGCCCGCGGCGGGCAGTCGGCGGATCATCCGGTGCATCCGGCAATCCCGGAGACGGCCTATCTCAAGGCCGTGTTCGCGCGCATCCACCGCTGAGCGAGGCGAACCATGCTGACGCACCCGAACATCGATCCGGTGGCCCTGTCGCTGGGGCCGGTCAAGATCCACTGGTACGGCATCATGTACCTGCTGGGCTTTGCCGCCTTCTGGTACCTGGCGCGGCTGCGGGCGCGCAAGCCATGGTCGCCGTTGCGCCCGGAGCAGGTGGACGATCTGCTGTTCTACGGCGCCATGGGGGTGATCGTCGGCGGCCGGCTGGGCTCGATGCTGTTCTACAATTTCGACACCCTGCTGGCCGACCCCTGGTCGCTGTTCCGCGTCTGGGAGGGGGGCATGAGCTTCCATGGCGGCATGCTGGGTGTGATCGTGGCGGTGTGGCTGTATGCGCGCAAGCTCGGGCGGTCGCTGCTCGAGATCACGGACTTCGGCGCGCCGATGGTGCCCATCGGCCTGGGTGCGGGACGCATCGGCAACTTCATCAACGGCGAGCTGTGGGGCAAGCCCACGGACCTGCCCTGGGGCATGGTGTTCCAGAGTGGCGGCCCGCTGCCGCGCCATCCCTCGCAGCTCTACGAGTTCCTGCTCGAGGGGGTGGTGCTGTTCGTCGTGCTGTGGCTGTATTCGGCACGGCCGCGTCCGACCGGGGCGGTGTCGGCGCTGTTCCTGGTCTGTTACGGTCTGTTCCGTTTTGTGGTGGAATTCGTGCGCGAGCCGGATGCCAACATCGGCTATCTGGCCTGGGGCTGGCTCACCATGGGACAGTTGCTGAGCCTGCCGATGATCCTGGCAGGCGCGGGCCTGTACCTGTGGGCGCAGCGCCAGCCCCTGAGGGGAGACAACTCATGAAGCAGTACCTAGATCTGATGCGGCACATCCGCGATCACGGGGTGGACAAGGGCGACCGCACCGGCACCGGCACGCGCTCGGTGTTCGGCTACCAGATGCGCTTCGATCTCGAGCAGGGCTTCCCGCTTGTCACCACCAAGAAGGTGCATCTGAAGTCCATCATCCACGAGCTGCTGTGGTTCCTGCGCGGCGACACCAACATTGCCTACCTGCGCGAACACGGGGTGACGATCTGGGACGAGTGGGCCACGGAGGAGGGTGAGCTGGGGCCGATCTACGGCTATCAGTGGCGTTCCTGGCCGGCCCCGGACGGGCGCCACATCGACCAGATCGCCCAGGTCGTCGAGCAGATCCGCGCCATGCCGGATTCGCGCCGTCTCATCGTCTCGGCCTGGAACGTGGCCGATCTGCCGGACGAGCGCATCTCGCCGCAGGACAACGTGCGTGCCGGGCGCATGGCACTGGCGCCCTGCCATGCCTTCTTCCAGTTCTACGTGGCCGAGGGGCGACTCTCCTGCCAGCTCTACCAGCGCAGCGCCGACGTGTTTCTCGGCGTACCCTTCAACATCGCCTCCTATGCGCTGCTGACGATGATGGTGGCGCAGGTGACCGGCCTGCAGCCGGGCGAGTTCATACATACCCTGGGTGACGCCCATCTCTACCGCAATCACCGCGAGCAGGTGGAGACACAGCTTGCGCGCACCCCCTATCCGTTACCGCGCATGCGGCTCAATCCGGAAGTGAAGTCGATCTTCGACTTCCGCTACGAGGACTTCATCCTCGAGGGCTACCAGTCGCACCCGCCGATTCGGGCGCCGATCGCCGTCTGAGTCCCTGCATCGGGTGGGGTTTCGTGCCACAATCAGGGCATGCGCGTCGCCGTCTTCAGTACCCGTTCCTGGGATCGAGAGTTTCTGGACGAGGCCAATGCCTCGTTCGGCCACGAGCTGGTCTATTTCGAGTCGCGCCTGGGGCCGGAGACGGCGGCGCTGGCCGACGGCTTCCCGGCGGTGTGCGTGTTCGTCAACGACCAGCTCGATGCGCCGGTGCTGGAGCGCCTGCACGCCGGCGGCACGCGGCTCATTGCGCTGCGCTGTGCCGGCTTCAACAATGTCGATCTCAGGCGTGCCGAGCAGCTGGGGCTGATGGTGGTGCGCGTGCCGGCCTATTCGCCGCATGCTGTGGCCGAGCACACGGTGGCGCTGATGCTCTCGCTCGACCGCCACATCCACAAGGCCTGGCAGCGGGTGCGCGAGGGCAACTTCGACCTCAAGGGGCTGCTGGGCTTCGACCTGCACGGCAAGACGGTGGGCATTGTCGGCACCGGCCGCATCGGCACCTGCGTGGCGCGTATCCTCAAGGGCTTCGGCTGCCGCCTGCTGGCCACCGACATCGTGCAGTCGGAGGAGTGCCTGGCCATGGGGGTGGAGTATGCCCCGCTGGAGCAGCTGATGGCGAAGTCGCGCATCGTCACCCTGCACTGTCCGCTGACCCCGCAGACGCATCACCTCATCAACGCCGACACGCTGGCCATGGCCCGCCCCGGCTTCATGCTGGTCAACACCAGCCGCGGCGCGGTGGTGGACACCCGCGCCGCGATCGATGCCCTGAAATCCGGCCGGCTTGGCGCGCTGGGCATGGACGTGTACGAGCAGGAGGCAGATCTGTTCTTCGAGGACCTGTCGGATCAGGTGATCCAGGACGATCTGTTCGAGCGCCTGCTTACCTTCCCCAATGTGCTGGTCACCGGGCATCAGGGCTTCTTCACCGAGGAGGCGCTGGAGGCCATCGCCCGCACCACGCTGGACAACATCCGCTGTTTCGAGGTGGGCGGCAACTGTCCCAATGCGGTGCCGCCGATGCCGGTGCCGGCCGGCGAAGGGCGGTCTTGAGCCGCGCCTCGGCTGCCGTCGGCGCATGCTTGTGGTACCCTGCGCGCGTTTTTCGATGCGGAGCCGTCCCATGAGCCCAGCCCAGCCCTCTCCCTTTCTGGACACCGCGCTGCGTGCCGCCGAGGCCGCCGAGGCCGTCATCCGCCGCTACTACCAGGGCGATTATCAGGTGGAACTGAAGGCCGACCAGAGCCCGGTGACGGTGGCCGATGTGGAGACCGAACGCACCATCCGCGGCCTCATCCTCGAGGCCTTTCCCGAGCATGGCTTCTACGGCGAAGAGACCGGCAAGGTCAACGCCGAGGCCGAATACAACTGGCTCATCGATCCCATCGACGGCACCAAGAGCTTCGTGCGCCACTATCCCTTCTTCTCCACCCAGATCGCGCTCATGCGTGGCGGGGAACTGGTGCTGGGGGTCTCCAACGCACCCCTGTTCGGCGAGCGTGCCTGGGCCGAGCAGGGCGCCGGCGCCTGGCTGGACGGCGAGCGCATCCGCGTCAGCGGCGAGCAGCGCCTGGAACGGGCCAGCCTGTCGCTCGGCAATGTTGCTACTCTGGCCGCGCAGCCTTCGCGCTGGGCCGCGCTGGGCGAGATCGTGCAGACCGTCAATCGCACCCGCGGCTACGGCGACTTCTACCACTACCATCTGCTGGCCGCCGGCAAGATCGACGCGGTGGTGGAGTCGGACGTGAACATCCTCGACATCGCCGCGCTGTCGGTGATCGTGCGCGAGGCCGGCGGCGTGTTCACCGACCTCGAGGGCCGCCCGCTGACGCTGCAGACCACCAGCGTGCTGGCCGCCGCCAGCCCGGAGCTGCACGCCGAGCTGCTGCGCCGCCTCGCGCCCTGAACCCTCAGGCGGGAAGATCCGCCTCCACCTGCTCCAGCGGCACCCATCCAATGCCGTGCCGGTGTACCTGGGCCGGGCGGTAGCGCCGCTTGTAGTCCATCTTCGGGTGGCCCGGAATCCAGTAGCCCAGATACACGAACGGCAGTCCCCGGCGTCGGGCCTCGGCGATCATCCACAGGATGGCCAGCCGCCCCGGCGCCAGTTTCTCCTGCCGCGGGTCGAAGAAGGTATAGACCGCCGACAGACCGTCGGCCATCCGGTCCACCACGGCCACCGCCAGCAGTCGGCCTGCGCGCTCGAAGCGCACGAAATCGGTTCGGCTCCAGTCCGAGGCGAGGAAGCCGGGAAAGTCCTCCGGCTCGGGCTGGTCCATGCCGCCGCCGGGGTGGCGGGCAGCCAGATAGTCGCGGTACAGGCGGAAGCTCTCCTCGTCGTGGGCCGGCGCGACGATGCGCGTCCGGGTGTCGGCGTGGGCGCGCAGCAGGCGCCGATCGCTGCGCGAGGGACGATGGCGGCCTGCCTCCACGCGCAGCGAGATACAGCCCGAGCAGCCATCGCAATGCGGCAGATAGACCTGTTCGCCGCTGCGCCGGAAGCCGTGGTGGATCAGCTCGTCGTAGAGTTCCGCTCGCATCGGCACACCGGGATCGGGAACGATGTTGCGCGCCTCGCGATCGCCGAAGTAGGGACAGGTGAAGGGGTGGGTGATGTAGAGGTCGGGCCAGGACATGTGCCAAGTCTAGCAGCCCGGTTCTTGACCTGGATCAGGGCGTCCCGTTCGCGCAGACGGCAGGATGGCGCGCAGGTTCGACCTGCAAGGGGGAAATTCGGATGCAACTCATACTCAACAGCCCGGCCGCACTCTGGAGCATCGTTGCGCTCGTGCTGCTTTGCACCCTGGGGGCCTATTTCATTTATCGCTTTCTCAGATACGGCCCGAAGTAGCCGGGGAATGCGGGGCCGCCGCAGCGGCCCCGGGCCTGTCAGCCACGCGAGAAGGTGAACTCGTCACCGGCGCGCTTCACGGTGACGCCGGTGCGCGGGAAGGTGTACTCCTCGCCGTCTTCCATCTTGTGCACATCGCCGGCCACGACGGCGGTGCCGTCCTCCAGCACGCCGATGTGCATGACGCCGAGCTTGCCGTTGCTGTGCAGGCCAAGGGTGACGGAATCGGACATGGTTCTGCCTCCTCTTGTGTGTCTGATGTGCCCGTGAGGCCCGAACCGGGACACGGGTCGTGTGCCCTGCGGGCTCGGGACCTCCCGCCTTGCCGTTTCCGGCACCGCACCCGATGGGGACGCAGGACCGCGGTTTCAAGGGGCCGGCCACGGATGGGGTAGAATGGGCGCCCGATCCGGCCACAGCATCCCAAGACCCATGTCCCAAGCAGTGCGCGGCCTCGACCGCATCCGCCAGGCGCTCGACGAGCGCATCCTGATCCTCGATGGTGCCATGGGCACCATGATCCAGCGTCATCGGCTGCAGGAGGCCGACTACCGTGGCGAGCGCTTCGCCGACTGGCACACCGACCTGCAGGGCAACAACGACCTCCTGGTGCTGACCCAGCCCGACATCATCCGCGGCATCCACGAGCAGTACCTCGAGGCCGGCGCCGACATCCTCGAGACCAATTCCTTCAACGCCACCCGCATCTCGCAGGCCGACTACGACATGCAGGACCTGGTGCCGGAGCTCAACCGCGAGGCGGCCAGGCTGGCGCGCGAGGCGGCCGACCGCTACAGCACGCCGGAGCGGCCCCGTTTCGTGGCCGGCATCCTCGGTCCCACCAGCCGCACCCTGTCCATCTCGCCCGATGTGAACGACCCGGGCTACCGCAATGTCACCTGGGACGAGCTGGTGGCCAACTACACCGAGGCGGCGCACGCGCTGATCGAGGGCGGGGTGGACCTGCTGATGATCGAGACCATCTTCGACACCCTCAACGCCAAGGCGGCGGTGTTCGCGCTGGAGCAGGTGTTCGACGCGCTCGGCGAGCGGCTGCCGGTGATGATCTCCGGCACCATCACCGATGCCTCAGGGCGCACCCTGTCCGGTCAGGTGACCGAGGCCTTCTACAATTCCCTGCGCCATGCCGAGCCGCTGTCCTTCGGGCTCAACTGCGCCCTGGGGCCGGACCTGCTGCGCCAGTACGTGGAAGAAATGAGCCGCGTCAGCGAGACCTATGTCTCGGCCCATCCCAACGCCGGCCTGCCCAACGAGTTCGGCGAGTACGACCTGGGGCCGGAGGCGATGGCGCGCGAGGTGGAGGAATGGGCCGCCTCGGGCTTTCTCAACATCATCGGCGGTTGCTGCGGCTCCACCCCGGAGCACATCGCCGCCATCGCCCGCGCGGTGGCCGACAAGCCGCCCCGGCGCCTGCCCGATCTGCCGGTGGAATGCCGTCTGTCGGGGCTGGAGCCGCTCAACATCGGCGAGGATTCGCTGTTCGTGAATGTTGGCGAGCGCGCCAACGTGACCGGTTCCGCCCGCTTCAAGCGACTGATCCTGAACGAGGAATACGAGGAGGCGCTGGAGGTCTGCCGCGAGCAGGTGGAGAACGGCGCCCAGATCATCGATGTCAACATGGACGAGGGCATGCTCGACGGCAAGGCGGCGATGACCCGCTTCCTCAACCTGATGGCTTCCGAGCCCGACATCTCGCGGGTGCCGGTGATGGTGGACTCCTCCAAGTGGGAGATCATCGAGGCCGGACTGCAGTGCGTGCAGGGCAAGCCGGTGGTCAATTCCATCTCGCTCAAGGAGGGCAAGGAGAAGTTCGTCGAGCAGGCGCGGCTGTGCCGGCGCTACGGCGCGGCGGCGGTGGTGATGGCCTTCGACGAGGCAGGCCAGGCCGATACCTTCGAGCGCAAGATCGAGATCTGCGAGCGTGCCTATCGCATCCTGGTGGACGAGGTCGGCTTCCCGCCCGAGGACATCATCTTCGATCCCAACATCTTCGCCGTCGCCACCGGCATCGAGGAACACAACAACTACGCCGTGGACTTCATCGAGGCCACGCGCTGGATCAAGCAGAACCTGCCGCATGCCCTGGTCTCGGGCGGGGTGTCCAATGTCTCGTTCTCGTTCCGCGGCAACAACCCAGTGCGCGAGGCCATTCATGCCGTGTTCCTGTATCACGCCATCCGCGCCGGCATGGACATGGGCATCGTCAACGCCGGCCAGCTGGCGGTGTACGAGGACATTCCCGAGGAACTGCGCGAGGCGGTGGAGGACGTGATCCTCAATCGCCGACCCGATGCCACCGAGCGTCTGCTGGAGATCGCGCCCAGGTACAAGGGCGACGGCAGCGAGACGGAATCGAAGGAGGACGCCGAGTGGCGCAGCTGGCCGGTGGAGAAGCGGCTGGAGCACGCGCTGATCAAGGGCATCACCGAGTACATCGACGAAGACACCGAGGAGGCGCTGAAGAAGCTGGGCCGGCCGCTGCGGGTCATCGAGGGGCCGCTGATGGACGGCATGAACGTGGTCGGCGACCTGTTCGGCCAGGGCAAGATGTTCCTGCCGCAGGTGGTGAAGAGCGCGCGCGTGATGAAGAAGGCCGTGGCCTGGCTGCAACCCTACCTGGAGGCCGAGAAGGCAGAGTGCGACGCCGAGCCGCAGGGCAAGATCCTGATGGCCACGGTCAAGGGCGACGTGCACGACATCGGCAAGAACATCGTCGGCGTGGTGCTGCAGTGCAACAGCTACGAGGTCATCGACCTGGGCGTGATGGTGCCGGCCGACCAGATCCTGCGCACGGCGCGCGAGGAGGGGGTGGACATCATCGGCCTGTCGGGGCTGATCACGCCGTCGCTGGACGAGATGGTGCACGTGGCGAAAGAGATGAAGCGGCAGGGCTTTACCATCCCGCTGATGATCGGCGGCGCCACCACCTCCAAGGCCCACACCGCGGTCAAGATCGAGCCGCAGTACCCGCACGGTGTGGTCTATGTGCCCGATGCCTCGCGCGCGGTAGGCGTGGCCAGCGCCCTGCTGTCCGAGGAGCAGAAGCCGGCCTTCCTGGCCGATCTGCGCAACGAATACGAGCTGGTGCGCCAGCGCCGCGCCGACCGCGACGAGGCGCGCAATCTGGTACCGATCGAGGAGGCGCGGGCGAACCGCTGGCCCATCGACTGGGATGCCTACGAGGCCCCGCTGCCGGCAGTGCTGACGGCGGGCGAAGCAGCGCTGGACACGGCGTTGTCCGGGCCGGTGCGGGTGGAGCGCAAGGGGGCGGGCGTGCTGGTCACCTTCGACCGGATCCCGCAGACCACCCTTGCCGAGTACATCGACTGGACCTTCTTCTTCCATGCCTGGCAGCTGCGCGGGCGTTTCCCGAAGATCCTCGACGACCCGGAGAAGGGCGAGGAGGCACGCAAGCTCTACGCCGACGCGCGCGCCATGCTGGAGCGCATCTTCGATGAGCAGTGGATCCGTGCCCGCGCCGTGGTCGGCCTGTTCCCGGCCAATGCCGTCGGCGACGACGTGGCGGTGTACGCCGACGCGGCCCGCGGCGAGCGGCTCACCACCTTCCACTTCCTGCGCAAGCAGATGCGCCAGCCCGAAGGCAAGTACAACGACTGTCTGGCCGATTTCATCGCCCCCGAGGGCAGCGGCGTGGCCGACTGGCTCGGCGCCTTCGCCTGTACCGCCGGCGAGGGCATCGATGCCCACATCGCGCGTTTCGAGGCCGACCACGACGACTACAACGCGCTCATGCTCAAGGCCCTGGCCGACCGCCTGGCCGAGGCCTGCGCCGAGTGGCTGCACGAACGGGTGCGGCGCGAGCTGTGGGGCTATGCCCCGGACGAGGCGCTGTCCAACGACGAGCTGATCGCCGAGCGCTATCGCGGCATCCGTCCGGCCATGGGTTATCCGGCCTCGCCCGATCACACCGAGAAGGATCTGCTGTGGGCGCTCATCGAGGCCGAGCCGCGCACCGGCATCTGGCTCACCGAGTCGAAGGCGATGGTGCCCACCGCCGCCGTCAGCGGGCTGTACTTTGCGCATCCCGACGCGCACTACTTTGCGGTGGGCAAGATCGGTCGCGACCAGGTGGAAGACTACGCCCGACGCAAGGGCATGGAACTGGCGGAAATGGAGAAGTGGCTGGGGCCGAACCTGGCCTACGACCCCGACGCCGACGACTGAAGCAGCCTTACCGTCCCTGTCGCGGCTGGCTGCCGATGGCCGGTCGGGCCAGGCGGATGGAGTCGCTCTGGTCGGCCTTGGCCTGGTAGCAGGCCTTGTCGGCCTCGTGCAGCACGCTGCGCGCATCGCGGGTCTGCGGGGTGATGGGGGCAAGCCCGATGCTCACGCCCAGCGGGAAACGGCGGCCCTTGCAGGTGAACTGCTGTTGCTCGGTGAGCAGCACCAGGTCGGTGGCGATGCGGCGGGCCGCGGCGACATCGGCATCGCGGATCAGGGCCACGAATTCGTCGCCGCCCATGCGTCCGAGCAGGTCGGTGTGGCGCAGCTTGCCCGACCACAAGCGGGCCAGCATGCGCAGTACCCGGTCGCCGGCCTCGTGCCCGCAATGGTCGTTGATGGGCTTGAAGCGGTTGAGATCCATGTACATCAGCACATGATGGCGGTGCTGGTTGCGTGCCGATTCGATGGCCTCGTTGATCTGGTCGAGCACGCAGCGGCGGTTGGGCAGCTCGGTGAGCGGGTCGGTCAGCGCCTCGATGGCCATGCTGCGCTGATGGCTCTGCAGGGTGCGCCGCGTCATCAGCGCCAGCAGCAGACTGAACAGGATCAGCAGGGCACCGGTGACCAGGGTGAAGCGGCGGAAGTGCTCGAGCTGGGTCCGGCCGCGGCTGATGGCCTGACTGTTGAGCTGTTGTTCCAGATCCACCAGGCGGCCCAGCAGATCGATCATGCGTGTGCGGACTCGCCGCGCCGCAACCAGCGCCTTGCGGATGCGCCGCGGGCTGGCATCGCTCTGGATCAGGTCGGCAACCTCGTTGGTCGCGGGCTCGGCCTGCCGCGCGGCGGCGTCCAGTTGCCGCAACAGGTCGCGCTCTTCGGGCGTGTCCATCAGCTGCAGCAGTTCGTCGCGGGCCCGGCGATACTGTGCGGCCAGGGTGTAGAGCTTCTGGATCATTTCGTCGCGCTCGAAGGGGTCGCTGCTGGCAAAGGCCTCGTGCAGGTGGGCAAGGCGCAGCAGGATGGCGGTCTGCATCCGTTCGGCCAGTTCGATCTTGCGCGCGTCGCGTTCCAGCAGCGCATAGCTGCCGTTGATTTCCTCGTGGATCTTGATCGCCCAGAGAATGCCGATCAGGACCAGGAAGGTGACGAACAGGGAATAGGCGAGCACCAGTCCCGGGTGTAAGCGGGCCTTGCGTGCGATAAGCTTGTCTTTTTCCTGTGCCATGCCCCTCCGGTGGCCAGGAACGCCGTTTTGAAAATCATTCTAGGACCAAATATCCCCCATGGCCACAACAACATTCAAGTTTTTTGTCACCGTGCCACGGGGACTGGAAGGGGCACTGCAGGCCGAGCTGCAGCAGATCGAGGTGGTCTCGCCGCGGCCGGGGCTGGCCGGGGTCGGCTTCGAGGCCGGGCTGGAGACGGGCTACCGCGTCCTGCTCTGGTCGCGCATCGGCAGCCGGGTGCTGCTGGAGCTGGCGCGCTTTTCGGCTCCCGACGAGGCGGCGCTGTATCGCGGCACGCGCGGCATCGACTGGCCGGCCCTGTTCGCCCCCGAGGCGCGCATCGCGGTGGCCGCCACCCTGCGTCGGGCGCCGATCGGCAACAGCCACTTTGCGGCGCTCAGGGTCAAGGACGCCATCGTCGATGGGTTTCGCGAGGCCGGCCTGCCGCGCCCTTCCGTGGACACCCGGCAGGCCGACATCCGCATTCACTGCCACATGGAGGGCGAGCAGGTCACGCTGTCGCTTGATCTGGCCGGCCCGGCGCTGCATCGCCGCGGTTACCGCAGGGAGGGCGTCGAGGCGCCGTTGCGCGAGAACCTGGCCGCCGGCATGCTGTGGCTGCTGGGGTGGCCGAAGCTGGCCGAGCGCGGTTGGCGCTTCCTTGACCCGATGTGCGGTTCCGGCACGCTCCCCATCGAGGCGGCGATGATGGCCGCCGACATCGCCCCTGGCCTGCTGCGGCGGCAGTGGGGCTTCCAGGCCTGGCGCGGGCACGACGCGCCGCTCTGGCAACGGCTGCTGGACGAGGCACGCCAGCGCCGCGAGGCGGGGCTTTCGCGCCTGCCGCCCATCCTCGGCCGCGACCGCGACGCCGTGGCGGTGCGTGCCGCGCGCGGGAACGCGCGCCATGCGGGGCTGGCCGACCACATCGGCTTCGAGCGCGGCGACATCGGCGATCTCGGGCCGTTGCCCGGGCCGGGGCTGGTGGCGGTCAATCCGCCCTATGGCGAGCGGCTGGAGCAGGGGGGTGGTCTGGCACGCCTCTATGGTCGGCTGGGCCGCATGTTGCAGGGCCTGCCGGGCTGGCGCTGCGGGGTGCTGAGCGGCGCGCCCGGCCTGCTGCACCGGTTGCGCCTCAAGCCCCGCAGGCAGTGGTCGCTGTACAACGGGGCGTTGCCGGTGCGTCTGGTGTCCTGCACGGTCCCGCAAGGCTCGGCAGAGCCAGCCGCCCCAGCGGCATCGCAGTCGGCCATCGACCCGGGTCTGGCTACTCCGTTCGCCAACCGGCTGCGCAAGAATCTGCGCCATCTCGGCAAGTGGGCGCGCCGCGAGGGGGTGGATGGTTACCGCGCCTACGATGCCGACATTCCCGAGTTCGCCCTGGCGGTAGATCGCTACGCCACCGAGGACGACGGCCTGCACCTGGTGGTGTACGAGTACCGCGCCCCGGCCACGGTGGACGCGGCCCTGGCCGAGCAGCGGCTGCAGGCAGCGCTTGCGGCCCTGCCCGAGGTGTTCGGCATCGATCCGGAACACATCCATCTCAAGCGCCGCGCGCGGCAGAAGGGCGAGCAGCAGTACCGGCGCACCGATCACACCGGTCGCTTCCATGTCGTGCACGAAGGGCCGGCGCGGCTGCGCGTCAACTTCGACGACTATCTCGACACCGGCCTGTTTCTCGACCATCGCATCACCCGCGCGCGCTTGCGGGCTCAGGCCGAGGGAAAGCGCTTCCTCAACCTGTTCTGCTATACCGCCACGGCCACGGTGCAGGCGGCCCTGGGCGGGGCGGCCGGCAGCCTGAGCGTGGATCTGTCCGCCACCTATCTCGACTGGGCGGCGGAGAACCTGCGCCTCAACGGTATCGAGCCGGGTGATGCGCACTGCCTGCAGCGGGCCGATTGTCTGGTCTGGCTGGAACAGGCGCAGCGGACCCATGCGCATGCCTTCGATCTGATCTTCCTCGACCCGCCCACCTTCTCCAATTCCAGCCGCATGCGCGAGGTGCTGGACATCAACCGCGACCATCCGCGCCTGATCCGTCAGGCCATGACCCTGCTGGCGCCGGGTGGGACACTGGTGTTCTCCACCAATTCCCGTCGTTTCCGCATGGACAAGGAACTGCAGCGGGCGTTTACAATGGAGGACATCACCCGGGCGACGATCCCCGAGGACTTCCGTCGCAATCCGAAGATCCACCAGTGCTGGACCATCCGGCATCGCGAACCATGAACCAGGCTCCCGAACTGCTGGCCCCCGCGGGCACCCTGCGCAACATGCGCTATGCGCTGGCCTACGGCGCCGATGCCGTCTATGCCGGCATGCCGCGCTACAGCCTGCGCGTGCGCAACAACGACTTCCTGCTCGACAACCTTGCCATCGGCATCCGCGAGGCCCATGCCGCCGGCCGGCGCTTCTTCGTCGCCGCCAATGTGATGCCGCACAACAGCAAGCTGGCGACCTTCATCGACGACATGCGGCCGGTGGTCGAACTGGGGCCGGATGCGCTCATCATGGCCGATCCAGGGCTCATCCACCTGGTGCGCGAGCAGTGGCCGGAGCTGCCCATCCACCTGTCGGTGCAGGCCAACACCATGAACTGGGCGGCGGTGCGCTTCTGGCAGTCGGTGGGCATCCGCCGCATCATCCTGTCGCGCGAGCTGTCGCTGGACGACATCGAGGAGATCCGCCAGCGGGTGCCGGACATGGAACTGGAGGTGTTCGTGCACGGCGCCCTGTGCATCGCCTATTCCGGCCGCTGCCTGCTGTCGGGCTACTTCAACCACCGTGATGCCAACCAGGGCACCTGCACCAATGCCTGTCGCTGGGAATACCGCATGGTGCCGGGCGAGGAGACCGCTGAGGGCGTGTGGCGCCCGGCCGAGCGGGCCGCGCCCCCCGAGCCGCCGCCGCGCCATCCCGAGGCCGAGCGCATCTGGTTCGTGGAGGAGGGCAACCGTCCCGGCGAGCTGATGCCGGTGCTGGAGGACGAACACGGCACCTACATCATGAACTCGCGCGACCTGCGCGCGGTGGAGCACGTGGAGCGGCTGGTGCGCATCGGCGTCGATTCGCTCAAGATCGAGGGCCGCACCAAGTCGCACTACTATGTCGCCCGCGCCACCCAGGCCTACCGCCGCGCCATCGACGACGCGGTGGCCGGCCGGCCCTTCGACCCGACGCTGCTGGGCGAGCTGGAGAACCTGGCCAACCGCGGCTACACCGACGGCTTCTACCAGCGCCATCACACCGAGGCCGAGCAGAACTTCCTGCACGGCCACTCGCAGAGCCGCCGCCAGCGCTTCGTCGGCGAGATCACCGGCGTCGACGACGACGGCTGGGCACGGGTGGAGGTGAAGAACCGCTTCGGCGTCGGCGACCGCATCGAGGTCATCACCCCGCGCGGCAACCGCGCGCTGGTGCTGGAGGCCATGCAGGACGAGCAGGGCCGGCCGCTGGAGGTCGCGCCCGGCGGCGGCTGGCGGGTGCGGGTGCGGCTGCCGGTCGAGGTGGACGGGCACAGCCTGTTGACGGTGAATCTGGACTGAGGGACCGCCCGGGCGGGGAACCCGCACTGGACAGCGGTGGTCTCATCAGTGCATAATTGAGAATCATTATCGTTTGAGAGGCGTCATCATGTCGCAGAGCCAGCCCGCCACGCCTGCCGCCGAGGCCACCGTCCAGCCGGTCCGGCCGCAGGCCGAGCTGATGACCCGCGCGGTCGAGGCCGACAGCGCCATTCCGCTGCGCGAGGCGCCGGTTGGCGTGCCGTTGCGGGTGCATACCCTGCGCGCCGACAAGACCCTGGAAAAGCGCCTCATCAGCATGGGCATGCCGCTGGGCAGCGAGGTGGAGATCGTGCACAGGCGTGGGCCCTCGGTGGTGCTGGCGGTGGGCAGTTCGCGCATCGCGCTCGGCTCCGAGATGGTGCGCAAGATCCTGGTCGAGGTGGTGTGATGGCCAAGCCCTGCTGCCAGGCCGATCTCAACACGCCGGTGGCCGAGGAGGCACGCGACTTCGTCATCGGCGTGCTCGGCAATCCCAACTGCGGCAAGTCCACCCTGTTCAACGCGCTCACCGGCGCGCGCCAGCGTACCGGCAACTGGCCGGGCGTGACGGTGGAGCGCAAGGAAGGGCTGTTCGAGGTCGAGGGCGTGCGCTTCAACCTGGTGGACCTGCCCGGCGTGTATTCGCTCGACCCCAGCCACACCTCGCTCGACGAGGTGGTGGCGCGCAACTACATCATGTCCGGTGAGCCGGATGTGATCCTCAATGTAATCGACGCCTCCAACCTCGAGCGCAGCCTGTACCTGACCACCCAGCTGGTGGAGATGCGGGTGCCGGTGGTGGTGGCGCTGAACATGGCCGACGTGGCCCGCGAGCGGGGCATGAAGATCGACCGCGAGCGGCTGGCCGCCGAGCTGGGTTGTCCGGTGGTGGAGACCGTGGCCAACCGG
>JALWNJ010000225.1 GCA_026995955.1 Gammaproteobacteria bacterium | reverse complement strand
GCAGGTGGCGCCCGGCGACTACCAGGGCGCCACCTGCTATCTGAGCAACCTGGGGATGTTCCCCGCAGTGCGTGACTTCGACGCCATCCTGCCGGAGGGGGCCAGCCTGATCCTGGCGCTGGCGGCGGAACGGGCGGGTCGCGCACAGGCCACCCTGACCTGCGACCATCGGGTGGTGTACGGCGCCGATGCGGCGCGCATGGTGGAAGACCTGATCGCCCGGCTCGAGTCACCGGACGATCTGACCGGCGGGTAAGGCCCCGCTGCGCGGGTCGCCTGCCGGGCACAAGACCCGGCAACCTCAGGGGACGCGGTAGTTGTCCTGAGTCATCAGGTCGACACCGCACTCCAGGCCGGAGATCCAGTCGAGGAAGCGGTTGACCATCTCCTTGCCGCGGAAGGAGCGACCGTGCTGCGGCACGATCATCTCCACATCGAGTTCGCGCACCATGTTGGCCCACAGGCGGCAGACCTTGTTGGAACACATGTAGCGCTGGTGGAAGCCGAGCATGTAGGGCACATGCTTCTCGAAGTCCTCCACGGCATGCTCCGGCCCATCGGGCACGATGGAGGCCCCCATGTCGCCCGAGAACAGGATGCGGCTGACCGGATCGTAGAACTGGAAGTTGCCCACCGAGTGCAGGAAGTGGGCCGGAATGGCCTTGATCACGCTGTCGCCCAGCGGGATGTCGCCACCCTGGTCGGGCAGCGCCACGCAGCGGCTCTCGACCTGCTTGCCCATGTAGCCCGGCAGCAGGTGCGGCAGGAAGCGCGACCACAGTCGGGAGCAGACGATCTTTGCGTCGGTGCGTGACACCCAGCTCGCCAGCGAAGCGATGATGTCCGGATCCTGGTGCGAGGCGATGAGGTAGTCCAGCTCGCGCAGTTCGATGTGCTTGCTGATCTCCATGGACAGCGCGGTGAAGGTGAGATCGCCGCCGGGGTCGAGCAGCGCCTCGTGGTCGCCATGGATGATGAGAAACTGGTTTGCCTGCACCCCGTCGCCCTGCACGAGATCGCTGAAGGCCAGGCATTGGTGCGTGCCGTCGTTGTAAAGCTCGATGGCCATGATTGACTCCCGGAAGTGGAGGCGCAGCGCGCCCAGATGCTTGTTTGCGCCAATGATAACACCTTCAAAGAATGGGGAATTGGTACTTTGGTACAGTGCCACCGCGAAGCAGACCCCATGCGCTCCGAACAGGCAGGCGGCGGTTAACCTTGTCACGGTCGCCATGAACGCAGTTGCGTCCAGCCACGACCCTCTACACCAACCTGTTTGCGGTGCACGCCGGGCGCGGCTTGAGCAGGGCCCGGGCCTGTGCCACAGTAGCCGCAGGCGACGGCAACCTGCGGCAAGGGCATGAAACATCTGCTGCGCCGGCTGTGGCGACTGACCCGGCTCGTCCTGCATCTGGTGTGGGGCGTCTGGCTGATCCTGCGTCATGGCCGCTGCGACGAGCATGGCAATCCCCTCCCCGAATACGCCGAGGTCATCCGGCGCTGGAACCGGCGTGCACTCGACATTCTGCGCGTGGAGGTACACAGCGAGGGAAAACCGGTGACGGAAACCGCGCTGTGGGTGGCCAATCACATCTCCTGGCTCGACATCCCGCTCATTGCCCATGTCGCGCCCGTGGCCTTCCTCGCCAAGGCCGAGATCGCGCACTGGCCGCTGGTGGGCTTTCTCGCCCGTCGCAGCGGCACGCTGTTCATCGAGCGCGGCGCCCGTGACGGGGCCAACCGCGCCCTGGAGCAGATCACCTGGCACCTGGTACGCGGTCGCAGCGTGATGGTGTTCCCGGAGGCCACCACTTCCGACGGGCGCCAGGTGCGTCGTTTCCATCCGCGCCTGTTTGCCGCCGCACGACTGGCACACTGCCCGATACAGCCGGTGGCGATCCGCTATCCCGGGCCCGATGGACAGCCCGACCGCCGGGTTGCCTTCATCGACGGCGATACCGCACTCGGCAGCCTGTGGCGCATCCTGGCCCTGGAACGGGTCCGGGCCGAACTGCACTTCTGCCCCGCCATCCGCGATACCGAACGCGAACGCCGCGAGCTGGCAGAGATGGCCTGGCAGTGCGTGCGCGAACACATCGAAATGGGCGCAACCGAACCCCGGCCGCATTCGCAGGATCATAAGAAGGGCTGATTGCCGGCATTTCCCTTTTTTATTGGAAAGCCGCCCGCAGGAGACCGAGAATCAGGGACAGACCGCAGGGCAGATCATGGAACAGGATCCCTCCGTATCCCAACCGGACGACGCGCATCAGCAGAGTCTTGCCGACACCCTGAACATCCTCGGCGAGGCCACCGTGGTTCTCGACCACGGGTTGCGCATTGCGCTCATCAATCATCTGGCAGAGCGCCTGCTCGGGCGCGAAGGCGAGGATCTGCGCGGACAACCGGTGACCCGACTGCTGCCACGCCGCTACCGGGGGCTGCTGGGGCTTGCCCAGCGCTATCTGCAGGCCGGGGCCGAAAGCGGAGGAAGCCGCCGACTGGAACTCAGCGCCCTGCATGCCGATGGCCGAGAGATCCCGCTGGAAGTGAGCTTCAACCGCTCGGTGGTCAACGGCCGCCCCATCCTGACCCTGTTCCTGCGCGACATCACGAAGCGCAAGCAACGGCGCGAGCGCGAGGCACGCCGCCATTCGCTGCTGCATGCCCTGGCCCGGTTCAGCGAACTGCTGCTCGGCCCAGGACTCGACGCCGAGGCACTGTCCCGCGCGCTTGCCCTGCTGGCAAGGCCGCTCGAGGCCGAGGGCATCGTGCTGTACCGGCACGAGGGGCCGGATCATGCCCTGCCCGTGCTGCATTGTCTGGCCGCTCAGGGACCGGCACATGTGGCGCGCCAGCTCGACACGCTGGACTACCGCCGCGAGCCGCTGCTCGACGCCCTGCCCCGGCTGGTTGCGGGCAATGCCCTGGTGAGCCTCGAGGATCTGCTGCTGGCCCCGATCCATGACCGGGACGACTGGATCGGCCTGCTGGCGGTGTTCAGCCCCAGGCGTGCCGACACGGGGCTGGACGAGATCGAGGACCTGGTGCTCACCGCCGCGCGCCTGCTGGGCTCGGCACTGGCGCTGCACGCTCAGACCCGGGCGCTGGAACTGAGCGAGCGCCGCTACCGCGCCCTGTTCGACGACACGCCCGATCTCTACTTCATCCTCGACGCCCACGGCACGGTGACCGAGTGCAACCGCAGCGCCCGTGAACAGCTGGGCCCTGACGAGATCGCCGGCCAGCCGTTCGAGGCCCTGGTGCATCCGTCCGACCGGCCACGGCTGCATCATCACCTGCAGTCGCTGCTCGATGGAGGACGGCAGTCGGCCGACATCGAATACCGTCTGCTCACCCGCCATGACCATGTGCTCTGGGTGCATCACCGGGCAGTGCAGGGGCGCGACGAGGAGGGCGCGGAGCGCCTGCACCTGCTGTGCCGTGACGTGACCAGTCGCCGCTTGGCCGAGCTGGCCCTGCGCGAGAGCCAGGAACACTACCGCCGTACCTTCCGCATCGCCGCGGTGGCGCTGTGGGAGGTGGACATCACACCACTCGTCGATCGCCTGTTGCCGTTGCGCGCGCAAGGCCCAGGGGCGCTGAAGCGCTTCCTGGACGAGCATCCCGGCTTCCTCGAGGAGGCGGCGCAGCGGATGCAGGTGCTGCAGGCCAATGCCGCCGCCGTGGAGCTGATGGGTGCCACCAGCGAACAGGACCTCATCGGCCCCTTCGATCCGCGCATCGCCGCGGACGCCCTGCCGGCCTTCCGCCGTCTGGTGCTGGCCATCGGCGAGGGCAGCGACCGCTTCCAGGG
>JALWNJ010000224.1 GCA_026995955.1 Gammaproteobacteria bacterium | reverse complement strand
TGAGGATGCGCGGGAACGGGTGGGCCGGGTCGATGCCGATGGGCGAGAGCACTGGCAGCACCTCGCGGCGGAAGTGGCGATGCAGCCACTGCCGCTGCGCCTCGTTCCAGTGGGTGCGGCGGGCGAAACGGATCCCCTCCCGTGCCAGCGCCGGGATCAGTTCCTCGTTGAGCACGCGGTACTGCAGGTCCACCAGCGCGTGGGCCTCGGCCTGCACCGCCTCGAACTGCTGCTGCGGATTCATGCCGTCCGGTCCCGCCGTCGAGATGCCGAGTTCGATCTGCTGCTTGAGGCCGGCGACGCGGATCTCGAAGAACTCGTCGAGATTGGAGCTGGAGATGCACAGGAAGCGCAATCGCTCCAGCAGCGGCATGTCCTCGTCGCGGGCCAGTTCCAGCACGCGCCGGTTGAAGGCCAGCAGGCTCAGCTCGCGGTTGATGTAGAGCGCGGGGTCGTCCAGATTCGGTGCCGGATCGGTGGCATCGGTCATTGTGCTGCTCCCTGGTGGATTCCGTTTCCTCCAGCATAAACCGATACCGCGGCATGGTCATTGATCCGGCTCAGGTCGAGGGTTGTCATGCGCCTGTCACATTCGTGCGTTGTGATGGTGCGTGCCCGGCCCGCGAAGGGTGAAGCGCGTCATGGAGCATGCCTGCGGCGCGGGTTATACTTCGGGCATATTTCGAAGAAACCATCGCCGGCCGGCAGGGCCGTGGAGCAACGCGTCATGGACAAGTCCAGCATTACCCAGCACATCTCCCAACAATACAACGCCGAACTCGAGGACATCCGCGAGAAGGTGCTCACCATGGGCGGCCTGGTGGAGAAGAACATCGCCGATGCCATCGAGGCGGTGGTCACCGGCAACAGCGCGCTCGGCGAGGAGGTCATCAGCTCCGACTACAAGGTCAACTCCATGGAGGTGGCGATCGACGAGGAATGCGCCCGCGTGCTGGCCCGTCGCCAGCCCGCCGCCGGCGACCTGCGCCTGATCACCATGGTGATCAAGACCATCACCGATCTCGAGCGCATCGGTGACGAGGCGGAGAAGATCGCGCGCATGGCCATCGAGCTGTCCTCCGAGCAGGAAAAGACCAAGACCTCGGCCCCCTTCACCGAGCTGCGCCATCTGGGCGACCGCGTGCGGCAAATGCTGCACGACGCGCTCGACTGCTTCGCGCGCATGGACGTCGAGGCCTCCTATCAGTGCATCAAGGCCGACAAGGAGGTGGACAAGGAGTACGAGGCCATCATGCGCCAGCTCATCACCCTGATGATGGAAGACCCGCGCCACATCCGCCGTTCGCTCGATGTCATGTGGTGCGCCCGCTCGCTGGAGCGCATCGGCGACCATGCTACCAATATCTGCGAATACGTGATCTACATGGTGCTCGGCAAGGACGTGCGCCACACCTCGCTGGAGCAGGTCAAGGCGGAGATTCGCGGGGAGTGAGGTTGTCTATTGCGCAGAGTTTTCCATGTTCCCTAATGAGTTCATACTTGACATGTTCTTGAATCTTACAATCTATAGAGCTATAGAATAATTGATTGACTTCAAAGTCTTTTCCAATAAGATCAGGGTTGTTGAAAATTTTTGCTTTTATTCAGGGAGAGTCGAGGAATGGAAGCTCGAATTGCCGTTGGGCGTTTGCTGAATCTGGCGTGGTCTACTGACGAAGCAGTAACGGCTGCATTGCTCAAATCAAATGGGATTCTAAGGCTCAAAGTCGACGATAGCGGGAATGCCACTCTAAGTGGTGCTGCTGGTGTAGTCCGATTCAATGGCGCACCAGCATTGGAAAGTTTTAGCGCGGTGGCCGGGATTCTGAGTGTGACGCTCGCTCCAGCTGGGGATGGAAAAATCAGGTTCTCTGGTGGGATTAGGAAGGGGTCGGCTGTAGTTGAGATCAGCGGGGTTGTTGATGTCACCGAACTGATCACTGGATGTTCGGGGCTTCTTTGCGATGCTGCACGATTATTGCGCGGACGTTCTGATGTTGTTGATCTTCACATAAAGAGGGCGTTGGGAGAATAATCTTATGCCATGGATTTTGGTTTGTGTAGTATTGGCCCTCTTCTTGTTGGGACCCGTTTGTCAAGCAGAGTCGAGCTCTAATGAAGCATGGCAGGCTTGGCTTGAAGCCCATGAGGTTGCCACATTTGGAGAACTGGATGATGTCAATGCTAGGAAGTTCTTCAGCCCCGCATTCTTGACTGAAATCGGTTGGCCGGGGCAGAATCTTGATGGATGGCTGAAGTTCCCCCTTCTGTCAATTTCCGATGTACATGGGCATGACGAAAAGCGCTTAGATAACAAGATTTGTCTCTTGCTCCATGGGTATTCTTCTGGAGGGAGCCCACGACTGGTTTCGCTGGAGTACCGAGAGGAGAGTGCCCGCAACGGGCAGGTTAAAATTCGCGCTTATTATCTTGTGGAGGCAGACAGGATTGAAACGATTCCTGACCAGCCATTGTGCCCGGAAGAACTGGAGGCATGGCGGGCAGCCCAGAAGGGGCAGGGTAGCCTTATGGAATAGGGGCGCACGCGGGCAACCGGAGCAAGGGAGATCAGTCTTTGCCGCGTAGTCTCTCAAGTATCTGCCCCCTGTCGGTAATGGGTGCGTTGCAGCGTATGCCCTGGCACAGGTACGCCACCAGCTCGCCCTGCGGCTGTTTCAGGGCGGGATCCAGAGGCAGATCCGTTGCATCGTTCGGGATCGGGAACACCAGCCTGTTCGGTCGGTAGCCTTCCAGCCCTTCCATGAGTTCCAGCAGTTCCGCTTCGCTGCCGCGCAGGATGACGAGTTCCGGCGGCTGCAGGTAGTCCTGCAGCGCGCTGGCCAGGCTGGCGTGGGCCAGCGGCGCGTTCTGCAGCGTGTCGAAGCCGGCCTTGAGGGTTTCTTCCGCCGCCTCGAGGTAGCGCGGTTCGCCCAGTAGCCAGCCGAGCTGCATCAGGGCGCGGGAGGTGACGGCATTGCCGGCCGGAAGGGCCTCGTCGTTGAAGCTGCGCGGGCGTTCCAGCACCCGTTCCTGGTCGTCGGCGGTAAAGCAGAAGCCGCCGGCCTCGGCGCGGAAGTGCCGCAGCAGCCGTTCGGCGAGTCGGGTGGCCCAGTCCAGCCACTGCGGCGCCCAGCCGTGCTGCAGACGCAGCAGCAGGGCCTCGAGCAGGAAGGCATGGTCGTCGAGATAGGCGGGGTGCCGGGCCCGGCCCGCTTTCCAGGTGGCGTACAGGCGGCCGTCACGCCACAGGTTCCGGTGCAGGAAGTCGAGGCAGCGATCCGCCGCCTCCACCAGCTCGGGGCGCCCGAGCGGGCGCGCGGCACGCAGCAGCCCGGAGCACATCAGGGCATTCCAGGCAGTGAGCACCTTGTCGTCGATGCCCGGTCGTGGTCGCGTCCTGCGGGCCGCGAGCAGTTTCAGGCGCGCCCGCTTGAGCAGGGCGCGCAGTTCGCGCGGCGCCTTGCCGAAGCGTTCGGCCAGCGTACGGGTGTCCTGCCGGCCATGCAGGTGCCAGCGACCCTCGAAGTTGGGCGGCCGGTCCAGGCCCCAGCGCGCGGCGAAGGGCGGGTAGTCCTCGCCCAGCCGCTGTTCGACCTCTTCCCGTATCCAGGTGTAGTAGCGTCCTTCCTCGCCCTCCGAGTCGGCATCGAGTGCCGACAGAAAGGCGCCCTCGGGGCTGCGCATCTCCTCGAGCGCCCAGTCGATGGCGAGATTGGCCGCATGGCGGGCCAGCGGACTGCCGGTGGCGGCGCGCAGCTCGGCCAGCAGGTCGATGAGCTGGGCGTTGTCGTAGAGCATCTTCTCGAAGTGGGGGATCTCCCAGC
>JALWNJ010000223.1 GCA_026995955.1 Gammaproteobacteria bacterium | reverse complement strand
CCCAAGAAAGTAGGCAAAAAAGGGCACCCCGGAGCACGCGCCCCTTCGGGGTTCCCGCCCACGACCTTGTCGCTGCGGGGTCCATCGACAGGCATCCTGCCTGACGATGGACTGGCCGGCATCCCTGCCGGCCACCCGGTCCCCTGCGGGGCCCGGGCCATTCCGCGCTCCGGCGGCCGCGGGCGGCGCGTGCAACGGGGACCGAACAGCCCGATCGTCCATGCCCGGGTGCCAGATGCGACTACTCGCCTACAACAGGAGCCCGAAATGAAACCCGAATGGAAGTCCTTCCTCGAAGACAACGGCGCCGAGTTCGACGACGACGGCCTGACGGTGCGCCACTTCGGCAATGCGGAACGGGAGCGCCGCCTCATGCTCACCGGCGAGGTGTTCAGCGACCTGTCCGCACAGGGCTTGATCGCCGCCTATGGCGAGGATGCGGCCACCTTCCTGCAGAACATGCTGAGCAACGACATCAACGAGGTGGACGCAGGCCGCACCCAGCTCAGCAGCCTGTGCAACAACAAGGGACGCGCGATCGCCCTGTTCCGCATCTTTCGCCGCGGCGACACCTTCTACCTGCGCCTGCCGCGCAGCCTGCTGGAGACGGCGCTGAAGCGCCTGCAGATGTTCGTGCTGATGAGCAAGGTGACGCTGGAGGATGCCTCCGATGCCCTGGTGCGACTGGGCTACTCCGGCCCGGAGGCGGAACGCGAGCTGGAATCCCGCCTCGGCGAGATGCCGGCCGAAGCGGATCAGGTGCTGGAACGCGACGGCATCACCGTGCTGCGCATCGCCGGCCCGGTGCCGCGTTTCGAGCTCTACGGCGAGCTGGAACCGATGCAGAAGCTGTGGACCCACCTCAATGTGCGCGGTGCGCCGGTGGGGGTGGACCACTGGCCGCTGCTCGACATCCTGGCCGGGCTGCCCAATGTCTATCCGCAGACCAGCGAGGCCTTCGTGCCGCAGATGCTCAACCTGCACGCGGTCAACGGCATCAGTTTCCGCAAGGGCTGCTATCCAGGGCAGGAGGTGGTGGCACGGATGCAGTACCTGGGCAAGCTCAAGCGGCGCATGTACCGGCTGGACATCGACACCACCGAACCGCCGGCACCGGCAACCGAGCTTTTCGCAAGGGGAGGCAAGGAACCCGCCGGCCAGATCGTGGATGCCCGGCTGGACCCGGACGGCCGCTGCGTGGCGCTGGGCGTGCTGAAGATCGCCGAGGCGGACAAGGCCCTGCACCTGGGCGCGACCGACGGCCCCACCGTGTCGGTGGGCGAGGTGCCCTACGCGGTGCCGCTGGGCAAGGAGGAATAGTCCCCGCCCGGCCTTGCGACAGGACCAGACTCAGGATGCGCCTTCGCCGCTGTGCGCCAGGGCCTCGATCTCCCGCTCCAGCAGGGTGGCATCGCCCAGGTTGAGTTCCACCAGCCGGCGCAGACGGGCGATGCTGTCGAGATCGATGCGGTCGCAGACGATGCCGGCATGGCCGTCGTCGCGCTCGACATGACTGACATGGCCGGCCATGCGGATGTGGTTGTCGGCATCCAGCGCGATGTCCAGCACCAGCTCGGTGCCGGGCGCCAGTTCGACACCCTCCAGCTCCGGCAGCCGCACCAGGGCGCCATGCAGGGAGATGTCCACCACCTGTACGCCGCAGCTACGCGTGCCGCAGGACAGGCGGGCCGGGGCATCGAACAGGATGCGCTGGAAGTGGCGTCGTTCCTCGCTCATGGTTCCAGTGTAGCCTACCGGCCCGGCACTGTCCTCAGGCCGGCTGCTCGGGCCGCATGTGCGGGAACAGCAGCACATCGCGGATCGAGGGCGAGTCGGTAAACAGCATCACTAGCCGGTCGATGCCGATGCCCTCGCCGGCCGTCGGCGGCATGCCGTGCTCCAGGGCGCGGATGTAGTCGGCATCGAAGTGCATGGCCTCGTCGTCGCCGGCCTCCTTTTCCTGCACCTGGCGGCGGAAGCGCTCGGCCTGGTCCTCGTAGTCGTTGAGCTCGGAGAAGCCGTTGGCGATCTCGCGGCCGCCGACGAAGAACTCGAAGCGGTCGGTGACGAAGGGATCCTCGTCGTTGCGCCGCGCCAGCGGCGACACCTCGGTGGGATAGGCGGTGATGAAGGTGGGATCCTTGAGCCGGTGTTCCACCGTCTTCTCGAAGATCTCGATCCACACCTTGCCCAGGCCCCAGCTCTCCTTGAGCGGAATGCCGAGCCCCTCGGCCACGGCACGGGCACAGTCGAGGTCTTCGAGGTCGGCCTCGCCGAGATCGGGATTGAAGTGCAGGATGGATTCCTTCACCGTCATGCGCGCGAAGGGCTTGCCGAAATCGTAGTCCTCGCCCTGATAGTGGATGGTGGTGGTGCCCAGCACCTCCCGGGCCATGCCGCGCAGCATCTCCTCGGTGAGGTCCATCAGATCCTCGTAGGTGGCATAGGCCTCGTAGAACTCGACCATGGTGAACTCGGGGTTGTGGCGCGTGGACAGCCCCTCGTTGCGGAAGTTGCGGTTGATCTCGTAGACCTTCTCGAAGCCCCCCACCACCAGGCGCTTGAGGTACAGCTCGGGCGCGATGCGCAGGTACAGCTCCATGTCCAGCGCGTTGTGGTAGGTAATGAAGGGCCGTGCCGTGGCGCCGCCGGGGATGACCTGCATCATCGGCGTCTCCACCTCGAGGAAGCCGCGGCGGTCGAGGAAGTGGCGGATGTAGTTGATGATGCGGGTGCGGGTGCGGAAGGTCTCGCGCACCGGCTCGTTCATGATCAGGTCGAGGTAGCGCTGGCGGTAGCGCATCTCCTGGTCGGTGAGGCCGTGGAACTTCTCCGGCAGAGGCCGCAGCGACTTGGTGAGCAGGCGTGCATTGTCGACCATCACCGACAGCTCGCCGGTGCGGGTCTTGAACAGCTTGCCCTCGACGCCGATGATGTCGCCCACGTCCCAGCCCTTGAACTGCTGGTACACACCCTCGGGCAGGGCGCCGCGCTGCAGGTAGATCTGGATGCGCCCGGACATGTCGAGCAGCTGGGCGAAGGCGGCCTTGCCCATGATGCGCTTGGCCATCAGGCGCCCGGCCAGGGCCACGCGGCGCTCGTTGTCGTCGAACCACTCGCGCGGCTTGTCGTCGTACTCGGCGTGCAGCTCGCCGGCCAGGGTGTTGCGGCGGAAGTCGTTGGGGAAGGCCACGCCCTGCTCGCGCAGGGCCTTGAGCTTCTCGCGGCGCTGGGCGATGAGCTTGTTCTCGTCGATCTGGCTGTTCTGTTCGGTCATCGGTGCTTCCGGTTTACAGGCCGCTCTTCAGGCTGGCCTCGATGAAGGGATCCAGGTCGCCGTCCAGCACTGCCTGGGTGTTGCCGGTCTCGACCCCGGTGCGCAGATCCTTGATGCGCGACTGGTCGAGGACATAGGAACGGATCTGGTTGCCCCAGCCGATGTCGGACTTGCTCTCCTCCAGCGCCTGCTGCTCGGCACGGCGCTTCTGCATCTCCAGCTCGTAGAGCTTGGCCTTGAGCTGCTTCATGGCCTGCGCCTTGTTCTTGTGCTGCGAGCGGTCGTTCTGGCACTGGGTGACGATGCCGGTCGGCAGGTGGGTGATGCGCACCGCCGACTCGGTACGGTTGACATGCTGGCCGCCGGCGCCGGAGGCGCGATAGACATCGATGCGCAGATCGGCCGGGTTGATCTCGATGTCGATGTCGTCGTCCACCTCGGGCGAGACGAACACCGCGGCAAACGAGGTGTGGCGGCGCCCGCCGGAGTCGAACGGCGACTTGCGCACCAGCCGGTGCACACCGGTTTCGGTGCGCAGCCAGCCGTAGGCATAGGGC
>JALWNJ010000222.1 GCA_026995955.1 Gammaproteobacteria bacterium | reverse complement strand
CACCGGGGTCAGGGCCCCGGTGCGGCCGACCTGCCAGTCCACCGACAGCAGCCGGGTCATCTCCTCCTGGGCCGGGAACTTGTGGGCGATGGCCCAGCGCGGGGCGCGCGAGACGAAGCCGAGCCGTTCCTGCCAGTCGAGACGATTCACCTTGTACACCACGCCATCGATGTCGAACGGCAAGTTGGGCCGCTGCCGACCCATGTCCTCGTAGTAGGAAAGGCAGCCCTCGGCGTCCATCACCAGCCGGATCAGCCGGCTCACCGGCAAGCCCAGCGCGCGGAAACGCTGTAGGACCTCGTAGTGGGTATCGGGCAGCGTCCAGCCCTCCACCTCGCCCCAAGCATAGGCATAGAAGGACAGCGGTCGCTCGGCCGTGACCCGGGGATCGAGCTGGCGCAGGCTGCCGGCAGCGGCATTGCGCGGATTGGCGAAGGTCTTTTCGCCCTTCTCGCGCTGGCGCCGGTTCAGTTCCTCGAAGCCCTTGTGGGTCATGAACACCTCGCCGCGCACCTCCAGCACCGGGGGCGCCTCGCCGCGCAGCCGCAAGGGGATGCTGTGGATGGTGCGCACATTGGCGGTCACGTCCTCGCCCGTGTAGCCATCGCCGCGGGTGGCACCCTGCACCAGGAGGCCGTCCTCGTAGCGCAGGCTCACGGCAAGGCCGTCCAGCTTGGGCTCGGCACAGAACTCGACCGGCTCGTCGATGCCGAGTCGGTCGTGCACCCGCCGGACGAAGGCGCGCAGCTCCTCCTCGCTGAAGCAGTTGTCCAGCGACAGCATGGGCACGCGGTGGCGCACCTCGCCGAACTCGCTGCGCGGCGCGGCCCCGACGCGCTGGGTGGGCGAATCGGGGGTGATGAACTCGGGATGCTCCGCCTCCAGCCGCTGCAGCTCGCGCATCAGGCGGTCGTACTCGGCATCCGGGATCTCGGGATCGTCGAGCACGTAGTAGCGGTAGTTGTGGTATTCGATCTGGCGGCGCAGTTCCTCGATGCGCCTGCGCACGGCCTCGCGGTCGTCACTCATCGTTTACTGCCCTCACGGCGCTTCGTGCGCTTGAGCTCGAACAGACGGATGTCCTCCAGCATCTTCTCCATCGCCGACTGCGTGAGCGCGCTGCGGTACTCGTCCAGGATGCGACCGCCGAGGCGCTGTGCCAGCTCATGGGTACAGGCCAGCAGGCTGCGATACAGTTCCTCGCCGGGCACGAAGGCCGGCAGGCGCATGAACAGGCTGAGCCCCGGGATCTCCTCGCCCGCGGCCAGCGATTCCGGATCCAGCGTGCCCGGCTTGACCATGTTGGCCACCGAGAACAGGATGCGCGGACTGCCGCCGATCTCCTGGCGACGATGGAAGATGCCCAGCGCGCCATGCTCCAGCCCGCAGGCCTCGAGCGCCGCCAGCACTTCCGGGCCGGACAGGCGCGCATCGCGCGAGGGCGCGGCCACGTGCAGCACCACGAACATCTCTTCCTCGCCAGCCTGCGGTGGCACCACCTGGGCGCTGGTATCGGCAACCTTCGCCACGCCCTCGCCGTCCCCCGACTGCTCCGCGGCCTCCTCTCGCAGCAGGGCATCCAGGTTGATGAGCTCGTCCTGCAGCTCGCTGACCGACACCTCCTGCTCGTCGGCGCGCAGATCCAGCGATTTGGGCAGGGGATCGGGATCGTCCTCGCGGTCGAGCAGGCCACGCGTGCGACGGTTGGCCGTGGAATGGAAATACACTGCCACCAGCACCACCAGGCCGATCAGCAAAAGGATCCAGCGCAGCTCCACCGTGGCCGCCTCAGCCGGTCGCCATGGCGGCGGCCTCTTCCACGTCCACCGACACCAGGCGCGACACGCCCGGCTCGCGCATGGTCACGCCGATGAGCTGGTCGGCCAGTTCCATGGTGGTCTTGTTGTGGGTGATGAAGATGAACTGCACCCGTTCCGACATCTCCCGCACCAGGTCGCAGAAACGGCCGACATTGGCCTCGTCGAGCGGCGCATCGACCTCGTCGAGCATGCAGAACGGCGCCGGATTCAGCTCGAAGATGGCAAACACCATGGCCACGGCGGTCAGCGCCTTCTCGCCGCCGGACATCAGATGGATGGTGGAAAGGCGCTTGCCGGGCGGACGCGCCATGATCGCCACGCCGGTGGTCAGCAGGTCGTCGCCAGTCATCTCCAGGTGCGCCTGGCCTCCACCGAACAGGCGCGGGAACATCTCCTGGATGCGGGCATTGACCTGCTCGAAGGTGGCCTTGAAGCGCGAGCGGGTCTCGCGGTCGATCTTGTGGATGGCGTTCTCCAGCGTCTCCAGCGCCTCGGTGAGGTCCGCCAGCTGGCTGTCGAGGTACTCCATGCGCTGGGTCTGTTCGCGAAACTCGTCGATGGCCGCCAGGTTGATCGGCCCCAGCCGATGGATGCGCGCCTGCACCTCCTCCAGCCGTTTCGCCCAGGTGTCGATGTCGGCCTCCTCCGGCAGCCCGGCGAGCAGCTCGTCCAGCGCCAGCTCGGTCTCGGCCAGCTGCTCGAGCAGGTTCTCGCGACGGACCTTGAGCTCGCTCTGGGTCATGCGCAGGGATTCCAGCCGGCTGCGCGCCGACTCCAGCTCGCGTTCGATCACCAGACGCTGCTGATCGTGGCCGCGCATTGACTCCTCCAGCGCCTGCACGCGCGCGCGGGCCTCGGCCAGCTCCTTCTCGACCGCCACCCGGCGTTCGACCAGGGCCTTGAGCTCCTGCTCCATCTCGGCCACCGGATCCTGCTCCGAGGCCATGGCGGCATCGAGTTCCTCCATGCGCCGACGCAACGATCCGATCTGCTCCTCGACACGGCGCAGGTTGTCCTCGATGGAGCTGCGGGAGGTACGCATGGTCTCCATGCGCAGGGTGATCTGGTGGGCGCGATCGCGCTGCTCGTTGGCCTGGCGGCGGGCCGTGTCCAGACCCTCGCGCAGGGATTCGCGTTGCGCGTTGAGCCGCTCGCGCTCGCCGCTCAGGGACTCCATCTCGGTCACCGCCCGATTGCGCCGGCTGGTGGCCTCGGCCAGCCCGGCCTCCTCGCGCTGGCGCTGCTCGCCCAGCTACGTCAGCTCTTCCTCGATGCGCTGGCGGCGAATGGCGAGCTGCTCGAGCCGCGCGCGCCGGCTGTTGAGCTGGCCGTTGAGATCGGCCAGCTCGCGATGGGCCCGGTTGACCTCCGCCTGCACCTGCTCGCGTTCCTGTTCCAGTGCACGCAGGGCAGCACGACCCTCCTCGAGTTGCGCCGCCAGCCGTTCGATCTCGCGCTCGCGCTGCTCGATCGCGTCGCGCAGCTGCTTGATCTCCTGCTCCCGGGCCAGTACCCCGGCATGGGCCTCGGCCCCGCGCTGCACGCGCAGCCAGTTCGCCCCCAGCCAGAGGCCATCGCGGGTGACCACCGACTCGCCCGGCCCCAGGCTGGCGCGCATGGCCAGTGCCTCGGCCAGGGTCTCGGCGACCCGGACACCGGCCACGAGGGCGCGGGCATGTTCCGGTGCCCGGATCTTCCCGGCCAGGCCGTCCTGCGCGTCCCCGGCCGCAGCAGTGTGCGTCTCCACCAGGGCCAGGTCGCCCTGCTCCAGCCGTGCCACCGCCTCGCTCACGGCCTCCAGCGCCTCTACCTGAACGGCCTCGAGGCAGGGGCCAAGCACCGTCTCCACCGCCGTCTCCCAGCCCGGCTCCACACTCATCTGCTGGGCCAGACGCGGCGCGTCGAGCAAACCGTTGCGCTCCAGCCAGGCCTGATCCCCACTCTCGGCCATGGCCGCCTGCTGCAGCGCCTCGAGCGAGGCCAGGCGGCCATGGCCGAGAGTGGGGATCAGGCCTGGC
>JALWNJ010000221.1 GCA_026995955.1 Gammaproteobacteria bacterium | reverse complement strand
GGCCATCTCGCCCGCTTCGAGGTGGAGGCTGACATTGCTCAGGGCCTCCTGCCCGGTGGGGTAGCGCTTGCTGACGCCCTGGAAACGGATCATTCCGCGTGCTCGAGCCCCAGCAGGGCATCGACGAACTCGCCGGCATCGAAGGGGCGCAGGTCCTCCGGCGCCTCGCCGACCCCGATGAAGCGCACCGGGATGCCGAGCTGACGGGCAATGGCGAGCAGGATGCCGCCCTTGGCGGTACCGTCGAGCTTGGTCACGGTGATGCCGGTCACGCCCACCGCCTCGTTGAACTGGCGCGCCTGGTTGAGCGCGTTCTGGCCGGTGCCGCCGTCCACCACCAGCATGACCTCGTGCGGCGCCTGCTCGTCGAGCTTGCCCAGCACGCGGCGGATCTTCTTCAGCTCCTCCATGAGATTGCCCTGGGTGTGCAAGCGCCCCGCCGTGTCGACAATGAGCACGTCGATGCCGCGTGCCCTGGCCGCCTGCAGGGCATCGAAGGCCACCGAGGCGGCATCGGCACCCTCGCCCTGGGCGATCACCGGCACGCCGTTGCGCTCGCCCCAGGCCTTGAGCTGCTCCACCGCGGCGGCGCGGAAGGTATCGCCGGCGGCCAGCATCACCGACAGCCCCTGTTCGCGGAAGCGCCGCGCCAGCTTGCCGATGGTGGTGGTCTTGCCGGCGCCGTTGATGCCGACCATCAGGATGACGAAAGGCTGATGGGTGCGGTCGATCTCCAGCGGCCGGGCCACCGGTTCGAGGATCGCCACCATCTCCTCGCGCAGGGCGCGCAGCAGGGCCTGCCGGTCGCCCAGCTCGCTGCGCTTCACCCGCTCGCGCAGGTCGTCGATGATCTGCAGCGTCGCCTCCATGCCCACGTCGGCCTGCAGCAGGCGTGTCTCCAGCTCCTCCAGCACCTCCTCGTCGATGCGCCCGGAGACGAGTTCGCCCAGATCGGTGGTGAGGATCTCGCCGGTCTTGGCCAGGCCGCGCCGCAGGCGCGCGAACAGGCCGCCGGAGGACTTCTTTTCCTCGCCGGCGGCGGCCTCGTCGGGGCCGGACTTCTTCTTGCCGAAACCAAACATGAATTGCGTGGTCCATCAGGGGGCAGTGAATGCGCCAATGGTACCATTGGCGCTTCCCCACATTCCAACCCAACGGCAACGGAACCCGACCCATGCAAAGGCTGGCATCGTTTCTATCCACCGCATCCCGGTTGCTGCTGTTCGCGCTGCTCGCGACGCCGCTGCAGGCCGCGCCCGGCACCATCCACCAGTACCAGCTGGACAACGGCATGCGCATCCTGGTGCGCGAGGACCATCGCGCCCCGGTGGTGCAGAGCATGGTCTGGTACGGCGTCGGTTCGAGCTACGAGCACAGCGGCATCACCGGCATCTCGCACGTACTCGAACACATGATGTTCAAGGGCACGCCCCGCTACCCCGGCGGCAGCTTCTCGCAGATCATCAGCGACAACGGCGGACAGGAGAACGCCTTCACCAGCTACGACTACACCGCCTACTACCAGTACCTGGCCGCCGACCGCCTGCCGGTGGCGCTGAAGCTGGAGGCCGATCGCATGCGCAACCTGCGGCTCGCCGAGGCCGACTTCCGCAAGGAGGTGGAGGTGGTCAAGGAGGAGCGGCGCCTGCGCACCGAGGACAACCCCACCGCGCTCACCCTGGAGCGCTTCCTGGCCACGGCCTGGACGAACGCGCCCTACCACAACCCCATCATCGGCTGGATGACGGACCTCGACAGCCTCACGGTGGACGACCTGCGCGCGTGGTACCGCCGCTGGTACAGCCCGAGCAATGCCCTGCTGGTGGTGGTCGGCGATGTCGATCCCAAGGCGGTGCTGCGACTTGCCCGGCGCCATTTCGGCGCCCTGCCCGCCTCCGCGGTGCCCAAACCGAAGCCCCGCACCGAGGTCGAACAGCACGGCGAACGGCGCATCACCGTGCACACTCCGGCCGAGGTGCCCTACCTCATCATGGGCTGGAAGGCACCGCACCTCGACCCGGCCCATGACGACGACTGGGAACCCTACGCCCTCGAGGTGCTGGCCTCCATCCTGGCCAACGGCGAGAACAGCCGGCTGCAGAAGCATCTGGTCCGCGGGCTCGAGCTGGCCACCTCGGCCGATGCCGACTACAGCGCCTTCTCGTTGCACGACGGCCTGTTCGTGATCGACGCCGTGCCCAGCGACGGTACCGACATGGCCACCCTCGAGCAGGCCCTGCTGGAGCAGGTCGAACGCCTCAAGCGGGAACCGGTCGGCGCCGAGGAACTGGCCCGCATCAAGGCCGGCGTGGTGGCGAGCGAGATCTACCAGCGCGACTCGGTGCAGCACCAGGCCGTGGTGCTGGGCATGCTGGCCACCCTCGGCTACGACCCCGCGCTGATGGACCGCTACGCCGAGCGCATCCGTGCGGTCACCGCGGAACAGGTGCAGGCCGTGGCGCGCAAGTACCTGGTGCCGCGTCACCGCACCGTGGCCATCCTCGCCCCCGATCCCATCGATCCCCGACACCCGCCCAGCCACTTCAGTGGAGAACTGCGCCGATGAAACGCCTGCTCGCCCTCTGCCTGCTGCTGTTTGCCGGCACCACCCTCGCCGGCCCCAGGATCCAGCACTGGACCCTGCCCTCCGGCCTGTCGGTGTACTTCCTGGAGGCCCACGAGCTGCCGATGGTGGACCTCAAGCTGGTGTTCGACGCCGGCAGTGCCCGCGACGGCGACCTGCCGGGTCTGGCCAGCATGACCGCCGGCGAACTGTTCTCCGGCACCCGCTCGCTGGATCTCGAGACCCTCAGCGACCGCCTCGACCGGGTCGGTGCCGACTACGGCGCCGGCGCCCTGCGCGACATGGCCTGGATCACCCTGCGCTCGCTGACCGACGCCGATGCCCTGCAGCCGGCGCTGGACACCTGGCTGCAGGTGGTGGGCGAACCGGCCTTCCCCGCCGAGCACTTCGAGCGGGCCCGGCGCCAGCGCCTGGTCGCGCTGCGCGCCGAGCGCGAGGACCCGGGCACGGTGGCCAGCAAGGCCTTCTGGAAGGCGGTCTACGGCGACCACCCCTATGCCCATCCCGTCAACGGCACGGAGCAGAGCACCCGCGCCCTCAAGCGCGAGGACCTGATCCGTTTCCATCGCCGCTACTATGTCAGCGGCAACGCCATCCTGGTCATCGTCGGCGACCGCACCCGCGCCCAGGCCGAGGCCCTGGCCCGACGCGTCGACGGCGCCCTGCCGCGCGGACCGCACGCCCCGCCCCTGCCGCCGGTGCCCGAACTGCGGCAGGCCCGCACCGTGCGCATCCCGTTCCCCTCGACCCAGGCCCACATCCTGGTCGGCCAGCCGGGCATTAAGCGGGGCGATGCCGACTACTTCCCGCTCTACCTCGGCAACCATGTGCTCGGCGGCAGCGGCTTCACCTCGCGCCTGGTGAAGACCATCCGCGTCGAGCACGGACTGGCCTACAGCGTGTACAGCTACTTCCTGCCGATGCGCGCCGCCGGGCCCTTCATGGCCGGGCTGCAGACCCGCCGCGACCAGACCGGCGAAGCCTTGGCGCTGCTGCGCAAGACCCTCGTGGACTATGTCAAACAGGGCCCCACCGAGGCCGAGCTGCGCGCCAGCAAGCGCAATGTCACCGGCGGCTTCCCGCTGCGCATCGCTTCCAACGGCGATCTGGCCGACTACCTGGCCATGATCGGCTTCTACGGCCTGCCGCTTGACTACCTCGACCGCTTCAACGCGCGCATCGAGGCCGTCACCGCCGCGCAGATCCGCGACGCCTTCCGGCGCCGCATCCACCCCGAACGCATGGTCACGGTGATCGTCGGTGGCCCCGAAGCGGCACGCTAGGCGGCCCGGTAGCAG
>JALWNJ010000220.1 GCA_026995955.1 Gammaproteobacteria bacterium | reverse complement strand
GAGGGGGTAGTGGCGAAAGCCGTGCCGGTTCGAGTCCGGCCTTCGGCACCATGCACAACCGGAAACCCTGCATTCGGGCCTGCTCGATGCAGGGTTTTTGGTATCAGGGAAGGCCAGAACCGAGTCCTGGAGGGACCGAACTGCCCAGGACATCGGGCGCACTGCCGACTGTCCGGCGACCGGTTTCGTTCATCCTGTCGCCGGTAATGTGTGGAGGGCGATTTGTCCCTTGTAAGCACAACATGAGTCGCTTAGACTGCCCACAGTCGAGCGACGAGCCGTTGGAGTGTACTGATGCTTGAGGCGTATCTCCCGATCCTGATCTTCATGGCCGTCGGCCTCGTCATGGGCGGTGTGCTCCTCGGCATCGGTCTGGTCATGGGACCGCACCGTCCCGATCCAGCCAAGGGCTCGCCCTACGAGTGCGGTTTCGAGGCCTTCGAGGATGCGCGCATGAAGTTCGATGCGCGCTACTATCTGGTCGCCATCCTGTTCATCATCTTCGATCTCGAGATCGCCTTCCTGTTTCCCTGGGCGGTTTCCCTGGACAAGCTGGGGCTGTTCGGCCTGGTGGCCATGGCCATCTTCCTCGGCGTGCTCATCATCGGTTTCGTCTACGAGTGGAAGAAGGGGGCCCTGGAATGGGAGTAGAAGGCGTACTCGAAAAGGGCTTCGTCACTACCTCGGCCGACAAGCTCATCAACTGGGCCCGCACCGGCTCGCTGTGGCCCATGACCTTCGGCCTGGCCTGCTGCGCGGTGGAGATGATGCACGCCGGTGCCTCGCGCTACGATCTCGACCGCTTCGGCATCATCTTCCGGCCCAGTCCGCGTCAGTCCGATGTCATGATCGTGGCCGGCACCCTGGTCAACAAGATGGCGCCTGCGCTGCGCAAGGTCTATGACCAGATGGCCGAGCCGCGCTGGGTCATTTCCATGGGTTCCTGCGCCAACGGTGGCGGCTACTACCACTATTCCTATTCCGTGGTACGTGGCTGCGACCGCATCGTGCCGGTGGACATCTATGTGCCGGGCTGTCCGCCCACGGCCGAGGCCCTGCTGTACGGCATCATCCAGCTGCAGGAAAAGATCCGTCGAACCGAGACCATCGCCAGGGCGTCATGACCGATCCACGACTCACCGCACTCAGCGAGGTGCTGCTCGACGACGGCCGGACGCCGGTCGAGGACTGTCTGGTCGAGCACGGCGAACTCAATGTCGTCGTCGCCGCGCGCGATCTGCTGGTCACCGCCGAGCGCCTGCGCGACGCCTATGGCTTCGAGGAACTGATCGACCTCTGCGGCATCGACTATTCCGAATACGGTATCGACGAGTGGACGGTGGAGGAGGCCCCCAACCAGGGCTTCAGTCGTGCCGTCGAGGCGCATCACGCGGCGCGCTTCAGCTTCGAGGAGCCGCCCCCTGCGCCGCGCTGCGAGGGGCCGCGCTTCGCGGTGGCCTATCAGCTGCTGTCGCTGTCCCGCAACATCCGCTTGCGCATGAAGGTGTACTGCCCGGACGACGACGAGCCGCGGGTCCCCTCGGTGGTGGGCATCTGGAATTCCGCCAACTGGTACGAGCGCGAGGCCTTCGACCTGTTCGGCATCCTGTTCGACGGCCACCCCGACCTGCGCCGCATCCTCACCGACTACGGTTTCGTCGGCCACCCGCTGCGCAAGGACTTCCCGCTCATCGGCCATGTCGAGATGCGCTACGACCCGGAGCAGGGCAGGGTGGTGTACGAGCCGGTCTCCATCGAGCCGCGGGTGAACGTGCCCAAGGTGGTGCGCCACGACAACCGTTACGCCGATCTGCCGGCATCGGAGGAAGGCGATGCCTGAGATCCGCAACTACACGCTCAACTTCGGTCCCCAGCATCCCGCCGCGCATGGCGTGCTGCGCCTGGTGCTGGAGATGGACGGCGAGGTGATCCAGCGCGCCGACCCGCACATCGGCCTGCTGCACCGTGGCACCGAGAAGCTGGCCGAGAGCAAGCCCTACAACCAGAGCATCGGCTACATGGACCGGCTCGACTACGTCTCGATGATGTGCAACGAGCACGCCTATGTGCGCGCCATCGAGAAGCTGCTGGGCATCGAGGCGCCCCTGCGGGCGCAGTACATCCGCACCCTGTTCGACGAGATCACGCGCATCCTCAACCACCTCATGTGGCTCGGCACCCACGCCCTCGACGTGGGCGCCATGACCATGTTCCTGTACTGCTTCCGCGAGCGCGAGGACCTGATGGACGCCTACGAGGCGGTGAGCGGCGCGCGCATGCACGCCACCTACTACCGCCCCGGCGGGGTGGCCCGCGACCTGCCCGACAGCATGCCGAAGTACGAGCCCTCGCGCTGGCACTCGCAGAAGGAGGTGGATCGCCTCAACGAGGACCGCCAGGGCAGCCTGCTCGACTTCCTCGAGGCCTTTACCGAGCGCTTCCCCGGGCGGGTGGACGAGTACGAGACCCTGCTCACAGACAACCGCATCTGGAAGCAGCGCACGGTGGGCATCGGCGTGGTATCGCCCGAACGCGCCCTTCAGCTTGGTTTCACCGGTCCCATGCTGCGCGGCTCCGGCGTCGAGTGGGATCTGCGCAAGAAGCAGCCCTATGCCGCCTACGACCGCGTCGAGTTCGACATCCCGGTGGGCACCAACGGCGACTGCTACGACCGCTACCTGGTGCGGGTGGAAGAGATGCGCCAGTCCAACCGCATCATGAAGCAGTGCATCGACTGGCTGCGCGCCAACCCCGGCCCGGTGCGGCTGGAGGATCACAAGATCACGCCGCCGCGGCGCGAGGAGATGAAGGCCGACATGGAGGCCCTGATCCATCACTTCAAGCTGTTCACCGAGGGCTATGTGCTGCCCGAGGGCGAGGTGTACTCCGCTGTCGAGCATCCCAAGGGCGAGTTCGGCGTGTATCTCGTCTCTGACGGCGCCAACAAGCCGTACCGCGTCAAGCTGCGCGCGCCGGGCTTTGCCCACCTGGCCTCGATGAACGAGATCGCCCGCGGCCACATGCTGGCCGATGTGGTGGCCATCATCGGCACACTGGACATCGTGTTCGGGGAGATCGACCGTTGAGCGCGTCCCGCGAAGAACTGATTGCCCGCCTCTCCGCGCATGTGCGCGAGGAGATCGATCACTGGGTGGCCAAGTACCCGCCCGGCAAGCAGCGCTCGGCGGTGCTCGCCGCCCTGCGTGCCGTGCAGCACGAGCATGGCCATCTGCCCGTCGAGCAGATGGATGCCGTCGCCGCCTACCTCGACATGGCGCCAATCGAGGTGTACGAGGTGGCGAGCTTCTATTCCATGTTCGAGCTCGAGCCCGTGGGGCGCCACACCATCGCCGTGTGCGACAACATCTCCTGCATGCTGCGCGGTGCCGACCGCATCATCGAGCACATCGAGAACCGGCTCGGCATCAAGCGCGGCCAGAGCACGCCCGACGGCAAGTTCTACTTCAAGCAGGAAGAGGAATGCCTGGCGGCCTGCTGCGGCGGCCCCATGATGCAGGTCGATCACAAGTACTACGAGAATCTCACCCCGGAGAAGGTGGACGAGATTCTGGACAACCTCGAGTAGCCGGCATGCCGAATCAGGTCTGTTTCACGACACTGCAGTTCGACGACCAGCCCTGGTCGCTGGAGAACTACCGGCGCATCGGCGGCTACGAGGCCTGGACGCGCATCGTCACCGAGCGCATCCCGCCCGACGACATCATCGAGGAGGTGAAGAAGTCGAACCTGCGTGGCCGCGGCGGCGCCGGCTTCCCCACCGGCCTCAAGTGGAGCTTCATGCCGCGCTACGCGCCCGGAGAGAAGTATCTGGTGTGCAACTCCGACGAATCCGAGCCCGGTACCTGCAAGGACCGCGACATCCTGCGCTTCAATCCGCATGCGCTGATCGAAGGCATGGCCATCGCCGCCTATGCCATCGGCGCCGAGCGCGCCTACAACTACATGCGCGGCGAGTTCATGGACGAGCCCTTCCAGCGCTTCGAGCAGGCCCTGCGCGAGGCCTACGGGGCCGGCCTGCTGGGCGAGGACATCATGGGCTCGGGGATCACCGTCAACATCTATGGCAGTCTCGGTGCCGGTGCCTACATCTGCGGCGAGGAGACGGCGCTGCTGGAGTCGCTGGAAGGCAAGAAGGGCCAGCCGCGCTTCAAGCCGCCGTTCCCGGCCAACTTTGGTCTCTACGGCCGCCCCACCACCATCAACAACACCGAGTCGCTGGCCTCCGTGCCGGCCATCCTGCGCAACGGCGGTGAATGGTTCAGCGAACTCGGCGTGCCCGGGGCGGGCGGCGAGAAGATCTTCTCCGTCTCCGGCCATGTCAACCGTCCCGGCAACTACGAGGTGCCGATGGGCATCCCCTTCAGCGAACTGCTGGAGCTGGCCGGCGGCGTGCTAGAGGGACGCCGCCTCAAGGCCGTCATCCCCGGCGGTTCTTCGGTACCGGTGGTGCCCGGCGATGTGATGCTGCAGACCAACATGGACTACGATTCCATCGCCAAGGCCGGCTCCATGCTCGGTTCCGGTGCCGTCATCGTCATGGACGAGACCACCGACATGGTGCGCGCCCTGCAGCGCATCTCGCGCTTCTACTACTCCGAGTCCTGCGGCCAGTGCACGCCCTGCCGTGAAGGTACCGGCTGGCTGTACCGCATGCTCACCCGCATCCTCGAGGGCAAGGGGCGGCCGGAGGACCTGGACAAGCTCGACGACGTGGCCAGCAAGATCGAGGGTCACACCATCTGCGCGCTGGGCGATGCGGCGGCGATGCCGGTGCGCAGCTTCATCAGGCATTTCCGGCCCGAGTTCGCCTACTGGATCGAACACGGCCGTAGCATGGTCACGGGTGGCTGAGATGCAGGATCCGAACGACAACCTGATTACCATCGAGATCGACGGCCGGCCGGTCAGGGCACGCAACGGTGCCATGATCATCGAGGCCGCCGACGAGGCCAATGTCTTCATCCCGCGCTTCTGCTACCACCGCAAGCTGTCGATCGCGGCCAACTGCCGCATGTGTCTGGTGGAGGTGGAGGGTGCGCGCAAGCCGCTGCCGGCCTGTGCCACGCCGGTGACGCACGGCATGAAGGTCTATACCCGTTCGCCGGCAGCGATTTCGGCGCAGAAGGGAACCATGGAGTTCCTCCTCATCAACCACCCGCTCGACTGTCCCATCTGTGACCAGGGTGGCGAATGCGAGCTGCAGGACGTGGCCATGGGCTATGGCGAGGACGTTTCGCGCTATACCGAAGCCAAGCGTGCCGTGGCCGACAAGGACATCGGACCGCTCATCGCCACCGAGATGACGCGCTGCATCCACTGCACCCGCTGCGTGCGCTTCGGGCGCGAGATCGCCGGCATGCCGGAACTGGGCGCCACCGGCCGTGGCGAGCACATGGAGATCGGCACCTTCGTCGAGCACAGCATCCAGTCCGAGCTGTCCGGCAATGTCATCGACCTGTGTCCGGTCGGCGCACTCACCGCCAAGCCGTCGCGTTTCAGCGGTCGCGCCTGGGAGATGCGGCAGTATCCCTCCATTGCCGCGCACGACTGCGTCGGCTCGCATGTGTCGTTGCATGTGCTGCACGGCGAGATCAAGCGCGTGGTGCCGCGCGACGACGAGTCGCTCAACGAATGCTGGATCTCCGACCGCGACCGCTTCTCCTACGAGGGCCTGCGCCACGAGGAGCGGCTTACCACGCCGATGATCAGGGAAAAGGGCCAGTGGCGCGCCTGCGACTGGGACGAGGCCCTGCGCGTCACCAGCGAGGCGCTGCTGGCGGCGGTGCCCGACCACATGGCCGCGCTGGCCTCGCCCTCGGCCACCACCGAGGAAATGTACCTGCTGCAGAAGCTGATGCGCGGCCTGGGCTGCCACAACCTCGACCACCGCATCGGCCAGCGCGACTTCAGCGACCAGAACCAGGCGCCGCTGTTCCCCTGGCTGGGCGACAGCGTGGCCAACCTGCGCCGCAGTCCGTTCGTGTTCCTGCTCGGCAGCAACCTGCGCATGGAACAGCCCATCCTGCACCATGCCCTGCGCCAGGCCTGGCTGCATGGCGGCCGCATGCTGGCGCTGATGCCGCGCGACTTCGACTACCGTTTCGATCTGGAACAGCGCTGGATCACCGACCCCGAGGGCATGGTCCATGCGCTCGCGGCCATCGCCGGCGAGGTGTTCGCGGCCTGCGGCTTTACCGCCGGCAAGTCGGTGGCGGCCCTCGTTGCCGGCTCCGAGTGCGAGCGCGAGACCGCTCGTGCCATGGCCGAGGCGCTGCTGTCGGCCGGTGGAAACGGCCATCTGCTGATCGGCGGCTGGGCCCTGCGCTCGCCCTGGTTCGCCAGCTTGCGCGCCCTGGCCGGCGAGCTGGCCGAGGCCACCGGGCTGAAGCTCGGCTATTTGCCGGACGGTGCCAACAGTGCCGGTGGCTGGCTGGCCGGCATGGTGCCGCATCGAGGCGCGGCCGGTCTGTGCCCGCCGCACGAGGGCCGTGCCGTCACCGAACTGGCAGCCACCGACCTGACCACCTGCCTGCTGCTCAATGTGGAGCCGGAGCTGGACACCCCGCATGCCGCTCAACTGCTGCCGCGTCTCAAGCAGGCCGAGTTCGTGGCCTGCCTCACGCCGTTTGCCAGCGAACGCATGCGTGACTACGCCGATGTCCTGCTGCCGATCGCTGCCTTCGGCGAGACTTCGGGCACCTTCATCAACGCGGAAGGCCGTTGGCAGGGTTTCAACGGTGCGGTGGCGCCCCCCGGCGAGGCGCGGCCCGGCTGGAAGGTGCTGCGCGTGCTGGGCACGCTGTGCGATGTCGAGGGCTTCGACTATCTCGACAGCAGTGAAGTGCGCGACGAGCTCAAGGGCCTGTTCGCGGCCGACCTTGAACTGTCCAATGCCCATGCCCCGGTCGGCCACTTCGAGCTGCCGCCGCGGCTCGAGGGACCGCGTGCGGTGGAGTATGTCCCGACCTATGCCTCGGATTCGCTGGTGCGCCGCGCGCCTTCGCTGCAGGCCAGCCCGCTGGGCCGCGCCGAGTTCGTCATCGCCCCGGAGCTGGCGCGTGCGCATGAGCTGGAGGACGGCGATCTGCTGCTGGTGCGCCAGGACGAGACCAGCCTCAGCCTGCCGGTACGCATCGATCCCGGGGTGCCCGAGAACTGCGTGTTCGTGCCGCGCGGCGTGCCCGGCATCGCCCAACTGGCCGATGCCTTCGGCCCGGTGGAACTGGCGAGGGTGTCGTGATGGACGGCTTCGTCTCGCTCTGGAACATGCTGCCCGAGGGGCTCCAGACCCTGATCTGGATCCTGGTCAAGATCGTGGTCATCGTGCTGCCGCTGATCCTGGCCGTGGCCTATCTCACCTATGCCGAGCGCAAGATCATCGGCTACATGCAGATCCGCATCGGCCCCAATCGGGTGGGACCGCGCGGCTGGCTGCAGCCCATCGCCGACACCGTCAAGGCGATGTTCAAGGAAGTGGTGGTGCCGACCCACGCCAACCGCTACCTGTTCCTCACCGCGCCGCTGCTGGCCTTTGCCCCGGCGCTGGCGGCCTGGGCGGTGGTGCCCTTCGACGAGGGGCTGGTACTGGCCGACATCAATGCCGGGCTGCTCTACATCCTGGCCATGACCTCGCTCGGCGTGTACGGCGTGCTGATCGCCGGCTGGGCCTCCAACTCCAAGTACGCGCTGCTGGGCTCGATGCGGGTGGCGGCGCAGATCGTGGCCTACGAGATCGCCATGGGCTTCGCCCTGGTGGGGGTGCTGATGGCCGCCGGCAGCCTCAACCTGAGCGAGATCGTGCATGCCCAGAGCGGTGGGCCAGGGCAGTGGTTCGCCTGGCCCCTGATCGGCCTGTTCGCGGTGTACTTCATCTCCGGCGTGGCCGAGACTAACCGCGCGCCCTTTGATGTCGCCGAGGGCGAGTCAGAGATCGTCGCCGGCTTCCATGTCGAGTACTCGGGCATGGCGTTCGCCATCTTCTTCCTCGCCGAATACGCCAACATGATCCTCATCTCGGTGCTGACCTCGATCATGTTCCTCGGCGGCTGGCTGTCGCCCTTCGAGGGCACGCTGCTGGAATCCTGGTTCGCCTGGGTGCCGGGCATCGTCTGGCTGGGGCTGAAGACGGCCTTCTTCCTGCTGCTGTACCTCTGGTTCCGCGCCACTTTCCCGCGCTACCGATACGACCAGATCATGCGGCTGGGCTGGAAGGTGCTGATCCCGGTCACCATCGTCTGGATCTTCGGCGAGGGCATTGCCATCGCCCTGGGCTGGCAGCCCTGGCTGAGTGGAGGGGCCTGACATGAGCCTGAATCTCTCGCACTACTTCAAGAGCTTCACCTTCTGGGAGCTGCTCAAGGGCATGCGCCTCACCGGCCGCTACCTGTTCGCCCGCAAGATCACGGTGCAGTACCCGGAGGAGCGGGCGCCGATGTCGCCGCGCTTCCGCGGCCTGCACGCCCAGCGTCGCTACGCCAACGGCGAGGAGCGCTGCATCGGCTGCAAGCTGTGCGAGGCGGTGTGTCCGGCGCTGGCCATCACCATCGAGACCCACGAGCGCGAGGACGGCACGCGCCGCACCACCCGCTACGACATCGACCTGTTCAAGTGCATCTACTGCGGCTTCTGCGAGGAGGCTTGCCCGGTCGATGCCATCGTCGAGACGCGGGTGTACGAATATCACTTCGAGAATCGCGCGGATTCCATCATGACCAAGGAGCGGCTGCTCGAGGTGGGTGACAAGTACGAGGCGCAGATCGCCGCCGATCGCGCCGCCGACGCACGGTACCGGTAGCGAGGGACGATGATCACTTTCAACCAGTTCGTGTTCTACCTGTTCAGCGCCATCATGGTGATCTCGGCGCTGCGCATGATCACCGTGCGCAATCCGGTGCATGCCGTGCTGCACTTGGTGCTTACCTTCTTCACCGCCGCCGTGCTGTGGGTGCAACTTGGCGCCGAGTTCCTCGGCATCGTGCTGGTGCTGGTATACGTCGGCGCGGTGATGGTGCTGTTCCTGTTCGTGGTGATGATGCTGGACATCAACATCGCCCGCATGCGCGAGGGCTTCGTGCGCTTCCTGCCGGTGGGGCTGGTGGTGGCGCTGATCATGCTCGGCGAGATGCTGGTGGTGCTCACCGGCCGCGTGTTCCGGCTCGCGCCGCCGCCCATGCCGCCGGCCGGCTACAGCAACACCGAGGCGCTGGCCGGTGTGCTCTACACGGGCTATGTCTATCCCTTCGAGATCGCGGCCTTCGTGCTGCTGGTGGCCATCATCGCCGCCATCGCCCTGACCCTGCGCCGGCGTCCCGGCACCCTGCACCAGGATCCGGCCGAACAGATCCGCGTGCGGGCAAGGGATCGGCTGCGCATCGTCAAGATGGACGCGGAGAAACGCTCATGATCGGGCTCACCGACTATCTGGTGCTGGGTGCCATCCTGTTCTCGATCAGCGTGGCGGGCATCTTCATCAACCGCAAGAACCTGATCGTGCTGCTGATGTGCATCGAGCTGATGCTGCTGGCGGTGAACATCAACTTCATCGCCTTCTCGCACTTCCGCACCGATCTGGCGGGGCAGGTGTTCGTGTTCTTCATCCTCACCGTGGCCGCGGCCGAGGCCGCCATCGGCCTGGCCATCCTGGTGGTGCTGTTCCGCAACCGGCGCAGCATCAATGTCCTTGATGTCGACGAGCTGAAGGGGTAGGGCATGAGCATGCAGACCGTCTTTCTGCTGATCCCCCTGGCCTCGCTGGCCGGCGCCGTGCTGGCCGGCCTGTTCGGCCGCTGGCTGGGTCGTGCCGGTGCCCATACCGTCACCATCCTCGGCGTGGCCGTCTCGTTCGTGCTCTCGCTGCTGGTCGCCAAGGCCATGTTCCTCGACGGCATGGCGCCCTGGAACGGGCCGGTGTACACCTGGCTCGTCACCGAGGGCATCCGCTTCGAGGTCGGATTTCTCATCGACAACCTCACCACCCTGATGATGGTGGTGGTCACCTTCGTCTCGCTGATGGTGCACATCTACACCATCGGCTACATGCACGACGACCCGGGTTACATCCGCTTCTTCAGCTACATCTCGCTGTTCACCTTCTCCATGCTGATGCTGGTGATGTCGAACAACTTCATGCAGCTGTTCTTCGGCTGGGAGGCGGTTGGTCTGGTGTCGTACCTGCTGATCGGGTTCTACTACAAGCGCGAGAGTGCCATCTACGCCAACATGAAGGCGTTTCTCGTCAACCGCGTCGGTGACTTCGGCTTCGTGCTGGGCATCGGCCTGGTGCTGGCGTATGCCGGCAGCCTGGACTATGCCGAGGTGTTTGCCGCCGCGCCCTCGTTTGCCGATCGCAGCATCGAGATCCTGCCCGGCGAGCCCTGGTCGGTGATGACCGCCATCGGCATCCTGCTGTTCATCGGTGTCATGGGCAAGTCGGCCCAGGTGCCGCTGCATGTCTGGCTGCCGGACTCGATGGAAGGCCCCACGCCCATCTCGGCCCTGATCCACGCCGCCACCATGGTGACCGCCGGCATCTTCATGGTGGCGCGCATGTCGCCGCTGTACGAATACAGCGAGACGGCGCTGGCCTTCATCATGGTCATCGGTGCCATTACCGCCTTCTTCATGGGCCTGATCGGCATCGTGCAGAACGACATCAAGCGAGTCATCGCCTACTCGACGCTGTCGCAGCTCGGCTACATGACCACCGCGCTCGGCGCCTCGGCCTATTCGGTGGCCATCTTCCACCTCATGACCCATGCCTTCTTCAAGGCCCTGCTGTTCCTGGCCGCCGGTTCGGTCATCATCGCCATGCACCACGAGCAGGACATGCGCCGCATGGGCGGCCTGAAGAAGTACATGCCCATCACCTACTGGACCGCGCTGGTGGGCTCGCTGGCCCTGATCGGCTTCCCCGGCTTTTCCGGCTTCTTTTCCAAGGACTCGATCATTGAGGCGGTACATGCCTCCACGCTGCCGGTGTCGGGCTTTGCCTGGCTGATGGTGCTGCTGGGGGTGTTCGTCACCGCGCTCTACACCTTCCGCATGTTCTTCCTCGTGTTCCACGGCGAGGAACGCATGGACGAGCACACCCGAAGCCATCTGCACGAGTCCCCCTGGGTGGTGACCCTGCCGCTGGTGCTGCTCGCCATCCCCTCGGTATTCGCCGGCCTGCTCATCGACCCCATCGTGGTCGGTGACTTCTTCCGGGGCGTGATCAGCGTAGCCCCCGAGCACGAGGCGGTGCGCGAGCTGGCCGAGGAATGGCACGGCGTCGGGGCCTTCGTCGAACACGGCCTGATGGGGCCGGCCTTCTGGCTCGCCATGGCGGGGCTGTTCACGGCCTGGTTCGTGTACATGCGCCGACCCGCGCTGGCCGATGCCTGTGCCCGGCGCTGCAATCTGGTCTACCGCATCCTGGTCAACAAGTACGGTTTCGACGACTTCAATCAGGCGGTGTTCGCCAACGGCGCCGTCATGCTGGGACGCTTCCTGTGGCGGGCCGGTGATGTGTTCCTGATCGATCGTCTGCTGGTCAACGGCGCCGCCGCCGTCACCGGCTGGCTGGCGCAGGTGACGCGGCACCTGCAGACCGGCTACCTCTATCACTACGGCTTTGCCATGATCCTCGGCCTCATCGGCCTGCTGGGCTGGTATGTCATTGTCTGAAGAAGGGCGCTTGCATGTTTGCTGACTGGCCATTGTTGAGTCTGGTGATCTGGACGCCCATCGTCGGCGGGGTGCTGGTGCTGCTGGCCGGCGACCGCGCTCCGGACGGCGCCCGCCGCCTGGCCCTGGTGGTCTCGCTGCTCACCTTCCTGCTCAGCGTGCCGCTGTGGACCGAATTCGATGCCAGTACCTGGCGCATGCAGTTCGAGGAATTCGTGCCCTGGGTCACCACCTACAACATCAACTACCATCTCGGCGTCGATGGCCTGTCGATGCCGCTGATCCTGCTCACCACCTTCGTCACCGTGCTGGTGGTGATCGCCGGCTGGGAGGTGATCCAGTACCGCGTGGCCCAGTACATGGCCGCCTTCCTCATTATGGAGGGCATCATGGTGGGGGTGTTCGCCGCGCTCGACGCCATGCTGTTCTACATCTTCTTCGAGGCCATGCTGATCCCCATGTACCTGGTGATCGGCGTGTGGGGTGGACCGCGGCGGGTGTATGCCAGCATCAAGTTCTTCCTCTACACCTTCCTCGGGTCGGTATTCATGTTGGTGTCGCTCATCTGGATGTACGGCCAGTCCGGCAGCTTCGAGATCCTCGACCTGCACAAGCTGCCGCTGGGCATGACCGCGCAGGTGCTCATCTTCCTCAGCTTCCTGGCCGCCTTCGCGGTCAAGGTGCCGATGTGGCCGGTGCATACCTGGCTGCCGGACGCCCATGTCGAGGCGCCCACCGGCGGTTCGGTGATCCTGGCGGCCATCATGCTGAAGATCGGCGGCTACGGCTTCCTGCGCTTCAGCCTGCCGGTGACGCCGGATGCCAGCGCCGAGCTCACCTGGCTGATCGTGCTGATGTCGCTGGTGGCGGTGGTGTACATCGGCTTCGTGGCCCTGGTGCAGAGCGACATGAAGAAGCTCATCGCCTATTCGTCCATCGCCCACATGGGCTTCGTCACCCTGGCCTTCTTCATCCCGTTCTACATCCTGCGCAACACCGGCGACACGGCCGGCAGCACGCTGGCGGTGCAGGGCGGCATGGTGCAGATGATCTCGCACGGCTTCGTCTCGGCGGCCCTGTTCCTGTGTGTCGGGGTACTCTACGACCGCCTCCATTCGCGCGAGATCAGCACCTATGGCGGCGTGGTCAATGTGATGCCGGTGTTCGCCGCCTTCTTCGTACTGTTCGCCATGGCCAACACCGGCCTGCCGGGTACCTCGGGCTTCGTCGGCGAGTTCATGGTCATCCTGGCCAGCATCAAGGCCAATTTCTGGATCGCCTTTCTGGCTGCCACAACGCTCATCATTGGTGCCGCCTACACCCTGTGGCTGGTCAAGCGGGTCGTGTTCGGCGAGGTGCGCAGCGAGAAGGTTGCCGCGCTTGACGACCTGAACGGCCGCGAGTTCCTGATCCTTGGCCTGCTGGCCCTCATGGTACTGGCCATTGGCCTGTGGCCGGCACCGCTGATCCATGTGATGGAGGTGTCCATCGACCACCTCATCGAGCACGCGATGGTGTCCAAGCTATGAGCTTCTCCCTGTCCAGCCTGATCCCGCTGCTGCCCGAGATCCTGCTCGCCGCCATGGCCTGCCTGGTGCTGGTGGTGGATGCCTTTCTTTCGGACGAGCGGCGTGCCTGGAGCTGGTTCCTGTCCCAGGCCAGTCTGGTCGTCGCCCTGATCGTGCTGTGGCGCGTGGCGGGCGAGGGCAGTCTGCTCGCCTTCGACGGCCAGTTCGTGCTCGATCGTCTGGCCGGCCTGCTCAAGGCAGGCGTGCTGGTGCTGGCCCTCGTCGCCTTCAGCTACAGCCGGCCCTGGCTGCAGGAACGCGGTGTGTTCCGAGGCGAGTACTTCGTGCTTGGCCTGTTTGCCGTGCTCGGCATGATGATCCTGATTTCCGCCGGCAGCCTGCTGGTGCTGTACCTGGGGCTGGAGCTGATGTCGCTGTCGCTGTACGCCATGGTGGCCTTCATGCGCAACGACGGCCGTGCCTCGGAGGCGGCGATGAAGTACTTCGTGCTCGGCGCCATTGCCTCCGGCATGCTGCTCTACGGCATGTCCATCCTCTACGGCGTCACCGGCAGCCTGGATCTGATGGAGATCAACCGCATCCTGCTGCGCGCCGGTCAAGTGGACACCGCGGTGCTGTTCGCCATGGCCTTCATCATCGCCGCCATTGCCTTCAAGCTGGGCGCGGTGCCGTTCCACATGTGGATCCCCGATGTCTATCAGGGATCGCCCACCGCGGTCACCCTGTTCATCGGCTCGGCGCCCAAGCTGGCCGCGTTTGCCATGGTGGTGCGCCTGCTGGTGGAGGGGCTGGACACGGCCCAGCACCAGTGGCGCGACATGCTGATGGTGCTGGTGGTACTGTCGCTTTTGGTAGGCAACCTGGCCGCCATCGCCCAGACCAACATCAAGCGCATGCTGGGTTATTCCACCGTCTCCCACATCGGTTTTCTGTTGCTCGGCTTTGTTGCCGGTACCGGAGCGGGCCTGGCCGCGTCGCTGTTCTACACTCTCATCTACGCCATCATGGCGCTGGCGGCCTTCGGCCTGATCATGGCGCTCAGTCGCAAGGGCTTCGAGTCCGAGGAACTGGCCGACTTCCGGGGCCTGAACGACCGCAGCCCATGGCTGGCCGGACTGATGCTGCTGGTCATGTTCTCCATGGCCGGGGTGCCGCTCACCGCCGGCTTCTATGCCAAGCTGGTGGTCATCGAGGCCATCGTCGAGGTGGATCTGGTGTGGCTGGCGGTGTTTGCCGTCGTCATGTCGGTGATTGGCGCCTTCTACTATCTGCGCGTGGTCAAGCTCATGTACTTCGACAAGCCGATCGACGAGCCGGTGCCGGCGCGGCCGGTGGATGTCGAGGTGCTGCTCGGCGGCAATGCCCTGCTGGTGCTGCTGCTGGGGCTGATGCCGGGCCTGCTGATGACGCTGTGCCGTCAGGCGGTGCTCTGATGAGTCCACTCATCACCTGGGGCTACATCCTGCTGGCACTGGTGGCGGCCAATCTGCCCTGGCTCAGCGATCGCAATCTGCTGGTGTTCCGCACCGAGCACAAATCGACCTGGATGCGCCTGCTGGAATGGCTCATCCTCTACTTCCTGGTGGGGGCCATCGGTCTGGGGCTGGAGTACCGGCTGATGGGCGAGATTCATCGCCAGGACTGGGAGTTCTACGCGGTCACCGCCTCGCTCTTCCTGGTGTTCGCGCTGCCCGGGTTCATCTGGCGCCACGACTGGAAGCGTCGCTGAAAATTTCCCTCGCAAGGCCTTGAAAGGCGAAGGGGTGATCCCTATAATACGCCTCAGCTGATGCGGGGTGGAGCAGTCTGGCAGCTCGTCGGGCTCATAACCCGAAGGTCGCAGGTTCAAATCCTGCCCCCGCTACCAGATCCCATAACAAGAAGGCCCCCGAAAAGGGGGCCTTTTTGCTGAGCGAGAAAAGGGCTGGGCTGGAACCTGGCCGGTGGCGCCGATGGGGCCTGCCGGTAGGGTTCCTGGAAGCCCTTTTTTCGTTCCGGAACGAAGAGCACGCATGACGAACGCAACGGACGACAGACTGGAACGGCTCATCCGCCCCGTGGTGGAGGGGCTGGGCTGCGCGCTGTGGGGCATCGAATACCGGCCGCAGAAGCGCAGTGCGC
>JALWNJ010000219.1 GCA_026995955.1 Gammaproteobacteria bacterium | reverse complement strand
CCATGACGCCGACCGACTTGACGGGCAGGAACACGGCAAACGCCTGCGAGACCTGGTCGTACAGGCCGTGATTGCGCAGTTCCTGGATGAAGATGTCATCGGCCAGGCGCAGCAGGTCGGCGTATTCCTTCTTCACCTCGCCCAGGATGCGCACGCCCAGGCCCGGACCCGGGAACGGGTGGCGATAGACCATCTCCGTCGGCAGCCCCAGCTCGACGCCGATCTGGCGCACCTCGTCCTTGAACAGCTCGCGCAGCGGCTCCACCAGCCCCAGCTTCATGTCCTCGGGCAGGCCGCCGACATTGTGATGCGACTTGATGACATGCGCCTTGCCGGTCTGGCTGCCGGCCGATTCGATGACATCGGGATAGATGGTGCCCTGCGCCAGCCAGCGGACGTTGGTGCACTTGGCGGCCTCCTCGTCGAAGATCTCGACGAACAGGTTGCCGATGATCTTGCGCTTCTGCTCCGGATCGGTAACGCCCTTGAGCGCGGCGAGGAAACGGTCCTCGGCATCGACCCGGATGACCCGCACCCCCATGTGGCGGGCAAAGGTGGCCATCACCTGGTCGCCCTCGTGCAGGCGCAGCAGGCCGTTGTCCACGAACACGCAGGTGAGCTGGTCGCCGATGGCGCGATGCAGCAGGGCCGCCACCACCGAGGAGTCGACGCCGCCGGAGAGGCCGAGGATGACCTCGTCCTGGCCGACCTGCTCGCGGATGCGGGCAATGCTGTCCTCGATGATGTTGCCCGGGGTCCACAGCGACCCGCAGCCACAGATCTCGTGCACGAAGCGGGCCAGGATGCGCTTGCCCTGGCGGGTATGGGTCACCTCGGGATGGAACTGCACACCGTAGAAACCGCGTTCCTCGTCGGCCATGCCGGCGATGGGCGCGGAGTCGGTGCTGGCCATCAGCTTGAAGCCGGGCGGCATCTTCACCACCCGGTCGCCATGCGACATCCACACATCGAGCAGGCCGTAACCCTCGGGCGAGGCATGGTCCTCGATGTCGCGCAGCAGACGCGTGTGGCCGCGGGCACGGACCTGAGCATAGCCGAACTCTCGATGATCGGACGACTCCACCTCGCCACCGAGCTGCGCGGCCATGGTCTGCATGCCGTAGCAGATGCCGAGCACCGGCACGCCCAGCTCGAACACCACCTGCGGCGCCCGGGGGGGCTCGGCATCGATCACCGATTCCGGCCCGCCGGAGAGGATGATGCCCCTGGGGGCAAAGTCGCGCACGGCCTGCTCGGAGACATCCCAGGGGTGGATCTCGCAATAGACACCGGCCTCGCGCACGCGGCGGGCGATGAGCTGGGTGTACTGCGAGCCGAAGTCGAGAATCAGGATGCGATCGGCATGGATGTTCTGCGTCATGGTCCGCCCGTGTTGGCTTGGTGTCGGATCGGGCCGAAGCGCGGCCCGCAACGGATCAGCGCCGGTAGTTGGGCGCTTCCTTGGTGATGGTCACATCGTGCACATGGCTTTCCTGCATGCCGGCATTGGTGACGCGCACGAAGGATGGCTTGCTGCGCATCTCCTCGATGCTGGAGGCGCCGACATAGCCCATGCTGGAGCGCAGCCCGCCGACGAGCTGGTAGATGATGGCCAGCACGCTGCCCTTGTACGGGACCCGCCCCTCGATGCCCTCGGGTACCAGTTTTTCGACCTCGGCCTCGCTGTCCTGGAAGTAGCGGTCGGAGGAGCCCTGCTGCATGGCCCCGAGCGAGCCCATGCCGCGATAGGACTTGTAGGAACGGCCCTGGTACAGCTCCACCTCGCCCGGTGCCTCGTCGGTGCCGGCGAACATGCCGCCGATCATCACACAGTTGGCCCCGGCGGCGATGGCCTTGGCCAGATCCCCGGAGAAACGCACGCCGCCATCGGCGATCAGCGGCACATCGGTACCCTCCAGCGCCTGGCGCACATTGTCGATGGCGGTGATCTGCGGCACCCCCACGCCGGCCACGATACGGGTGGTGCAGATGGAACCCGGACCGATGCCCACCTTGACGCCGTCGGCGCCGGCCTCGACCAGATCGCGGGCCGCCTCGGCGGTGGCGATGTTGCCACCGATGACCTGCACCTCCGGAAAGTGCTGCTTGACCCAGGCGACACGGTCGAGCACGCCCTGCGAATGGCCATGGGCGGTATCCACCACGATGACATCGACACCAGCCTCGACCAGCGCTGCCACCCGCTCGTCGGTGCCCGCACCCACACCCACCGCGGCGCCAACGCGCAGGCGCTCGTGCTCGTCCTTGCAGGCATTGGGATAGTCGCGCGACTTCTGGATGTCCTTCACCGTGATCATGCCGCGCAGCTTGAAGTCGTCGTTGACCACCAGCACCTTTTCGATGCGGTGCTTGTGCAGCAGGGACTGGACCTCCTCCTTGCTGGCCCCCTCGCGCACCGTCACCAGCCGCTCCTTCGGCGTCATGATGGTGGACACCGGCGCGTCCAGATTGGTCTCGAAGCGCAGATCGCGGCTGGTCACGATGCCCACCAGATCCTCGCCATCGACCACCGGCACGCCGGAGATGTTGTTGCTGCGCGTGATCTCCAGCACCTCGCGGATGCTGGTGTTCGGCGGTACGGTGATCGGATCGTGGATGATGCCGCTCTCGAACTTCTTGACCTTGCGCACCTCGCGGGCCTGCTCCTCGATCCCCATGTTCTTGTGGATGATGCCGATGCCGCCCTCCTGCGCCAGGGCGATGGCCAGCCGCGCCTCGGTCACGGTGTCCATGGCGGCCGACACCAGCGGGATGTTCAGCTCGATGCCGCGCGTCAGGCGCGTCTTCAGATCCACATCCTTCGGCAGCACCGTGGAGTGGGCCGGCACGAGCAGGACATCGTCGAAGGTGAGGGCTTCCTGGATTATGCGCATGGATGGTCTCGAGGCTCGGGAAAATGACCCGCAATTATAAGGAACCACGCACCAATTCTCCACCACGCTGGCCGCACCCCGACGACCCCATTTGACCATGGCCCGGGAACCTGCTAACTATGAATGGCCCGGTCATCGCCGGGCCACGATACCAACACGACAAACCGTTGAGGAGGATCCATGAAGACCAGCAAACTGCTTCCGGGCCTGGCGCTCGGCGCCTTGCTGCTGGCCGGCTGCGCCGGTAACCAGACGGCATCCACCGAGCCACAGGGCCCCGATCCGCGCATGGTCGCATTCGAGGAGACCCTGAAAGCCGTCGAGGCCGAGCGCAAGAAGGCGGCTTCCGTGGGCGGCGAGTGGCGCGACATCGGCAAGCTCATCAAGAAGGCCAAGGCCGCTGCCGCCAAGGGCGACTTCGACAAGGCCAACAAGCTGCTGGAGGAAGCACGCTTCCAGGCCCGCATGGGTTACCAGCAGGCCATGGAACAGCGCAACGCCGGTCCACGCTATCGGTAAGACCCGAGGACGAGCCAAAGGATACCGGGCCGGCGCCGCAAGGCGCCGGCTTTTTGCTGCCTATTGAGAAAGGACTTTAACCCTATTTCATTTCTTTGTTTTTCATTGGCTTGTGCTACAATCCTGATATGCAGGATGAAGACGAGTCACGCGATCCGCGCCACATCTTCCAGGTCTCCGAGCTGAACCGCGAGGTACGCGCCCTGCTCGAGGGGCACTTTCCGCTCATCTGGGTAGAAGGCGAGATCTCCAATCTCTCCACCCCGGCCTCCGGCCACTGGTACTTCACGCTCAAGGACAGCGAGGCCCAGGTCAGCTGCGCCATGTTCCGCGGCCGCAACCGGCTGTTGCGCTTCCGCCCGGAACAGGGCATGCAGGTGCTGGTCCGGGCCCGCGTGAGCCTCTACGAACAGCGCGGCAACTTCCAGCTCATCGTCGAGCACATGGAAGAGGCCGGCCACGGTGCCCTGCAACGCGCCTTCGAGGA
>JALWNJ010000218.1 GCA_026995955.1 Gammaproteobacteria bacterium | reverse complement strand
ACGAGAGCCCCTACGACGCCTTCGGCGCCGGCCATTCCAGCACCTCCATCAGCGCCGCCCTGGGCATGGCCATTGCCCGCCGCCAGCGTGGCGAGGGCGGCCACTGCATCGCCGTCATCGGCGATGGCGCGATGACCGCGGGCATGGCCTTCGAGGCGCTGGAACACGCCGGCAGCCTGGATGCCAATCTGCTGGTGATCCTCAACGACAACGAGATGTCGATCTCGCCCAATGTCGGCGGCCTGTCCAAGTACCTGAGCCGAATCCTCACCAGCCGCACCTACAGCATGATGCGCGAAGGCTCGAAGAAGGTGCTCCAGTACATGCCCCCGATGTGGGAACTGGCACGGCGCACCGAGGAACACATGAAGGGCATGATCGTGCCCGGCACGCTGTTCGAGGAGCTGGGCTTCAATTACTACGGGCCCATCGACGGCCACGATCTGGACACCCTGATCCCGATCCTCGAGAACCTGCGCGAGATGCCCGGCCCACGCCTGCTGCACGTGGTCACGCGCAAGGGCAAGGGCTACAAGCTGGCCGAAAGCGACCCCTGTGGCTATCACGGCGTGGGCCGCTTCGATCCCGAACAGGGCCTGGGCCAGGGCAAAACCGCATCAGCCGACAGCCCGACCTACACCGAGGTCTTCGGCCGCTGGCTGTGTGACCAGGCCAAGGCCGAACCGCGCCTCGTGGGTATCACCCCGGCCATGCGCGAGGGCTCCGGTCTGGTGGAGTTCTCGGAGCGGTTCCCGGATCGCTACCACGATGTCGGCATTGCCGAGCAGCACGCCGTGACGCTCGCCGCGGGCATGGCCTGCGAGGGGCTGCGCCCGGTGGTGGCCATCTATTCCACCTTCCTGCAGCGCGGCTACGACCAGCTCATCCACGATGTCGCGCTGCAGAACCTGCCGGTGCTGTTCGCCATCGACCGCGCCGGCCTGGTCGGCCCCGACGGCCCCACCCATGCCGGCGCCTTCGATCTGAGCTACCTGCGCTGCATTCCCAATCTGCTGATCATGGCCCCGGCCAGCGAGGCCGAGTGCCGACGGATGCTGTGTACCGGCCTGGCCCACGACGGCCCGGCCGCGGTGCGCTATCCGCGCGGTCGCGGTCCCGGCATCCTGCCCGACGACGCCCTCGAGCCCCTGCCGCTGGGACGCGGCGAGCTGCTGCGCAAGGGCCGACGAGTGGCCATCCTCATGTTCGGCAGCCTGCTGCGGGCCTGCACCACAGTGGCCGACCGGCTCGACGCCACGCTGGCCAACATGCGCTTCGTCAAGCCGCTGGACACCGACCTCATCGACGAACTGGCGGCCAGCCACGACCTGCTGGTGACGGTGGAGGACAACGCCGTGGCCGGTGGCGCCGGCAGCGGCGTGGCCGAGTACCTGGCCGAGCACGGCAGACCGCATCCGCCGCTGTTGCACCTGGGACTGCCCGACCGTTTCGTGGAACACGGCACCCGCGAGGAGCTGCTGGCCGAGTGCGGCCTGGACGACGAGGGCATCGAACGCCGCATCCGCCGGGCGCTGAATCTGGAACTGGTCAAAACCGGTCGGCTCGGTTAATATATTAGCGTTTCACTCAGGTATTGCATGGCTGCCAAGTACACATTGAAGGTCGTCAGCGACTTTGCCTCGGCCCATACCCTGCGCGGGTATCCGGGCCAGTGCAGCCGCATGCACGGACACAACTGGAAGGTCGAGGCCGAGGTCGAGGCCACGACCCTGGACGAAACCGGCATGGCGATCGACTTCAAGGAGATCCGTCGCCAGGTGAAGTCCATCACCGACCGGCTGGATCATTACTACCTGAACGAGATCCCGCCGTTCGACACCATCAACCCCACGGCCGAGAACATCGCCGCCTACCTGTACCGCGAGCTGGCCAGGGCCATCGAGCGCCCGGGCCTGAAAGTGGCGGCCGTCACGCTGTGGGAAACCGAGCGCGCCTGCGTGCGCTACAGCGAGGACTGACACGACATGAGCCAGGCAACCACCCAGAGCATGCCCGATGTGCAGAGCAGCGCGGACACCCGGCAGATCCCCATCAACAAGGTCGGCATCAAGGACATCCGCCACCCGGTGCGCATCGCCGAGCGCAACGGTGGCGAACAGCACACCGTGGCCAGCTTCAACATGTACGTGAACCTGCCGCAGGACTTCAAGGGCACGCACATGTCGCGCTTCGTCGAGATCCTCAACCAGCACGAGCGTGAGCTGACGGTACAGTCCTTCAAGGAGATGCTGGGCGAGATGGTGGAGCGGCTCGAGGCGCAGTCGGGCCACATCGAAATGACCTTCCCCTACTTCATCAACAAGGCGGCCCCGGTCTCCGGCGTCGAGAGCCTGCTGGACTACGAGGTGAGCTTCATCGGCGAGATTCATGGCGGCCGCCCGCAGATGTACCTGCGGGTGGTGGTACCCGTTACCAGCCTGTGCCCCTGTTCCAAGAACATCTCCGAGCGCGGCGCCCACAACCAGCGCTCGCATGTCACCGTCACCGCGCGGCTGGACGACTTCGTGTGGATCGAGGAGATCGTGGAACTGGTGGAACAGGAGGCCTCCTGCGAGCTGTACGGCCTGCTCAAGCGGCCGGACGAGAAGTTCGTCACCGAACGCGCCTACGACAACCCCAAGTTCGTCGAGGACATGGTGCGCGATGTCGCCGCCCGCCTCAACGCCGACGACCGCATCGGCTACTATGTCGTCGAATCGGAGAACTTCGAGTCCATCCACAACCACTCGGCCTACGCGCTCATCGAGAAGGACAAGCGCGCAGACTGAGTCCGGCTACCAGAGCCAGGTGGCGGGGTCGGGCACGGGCTCGCCCTCGTCCAGCCACTTCAGCCCGCGGGCACAACGCAGGATCAGCCACCCCAGCACGAACAGCAGCAGTACATGGTTCGGCAGCATGAACACTCCGATCACGGAGTACAGCAAGCCGATCCAGAAGGTTCGGATCTGGAAGCGGAAGTGGCTTTGCAGCCAGTCCTCGGTCTTGTCGCGATGGACATAGGCAAGGATCAGGCCTGCGAGGCCGGTAATTGCCACCAGCATGCTGGCCAGATACAGGATGTACACGGCCTGTGCGATGCGCCGCGTCTTGCCATTATCGCCACTCACGCACCCGAATCCTGCTCCCGCTCTTCGGTCCTCGCGCCATTGTCGATCTCAAGGGCGCCTGCCTCCTCGCGAAGCGACTGCGGGATCTGCTTCTTGACCTTGATGCCCAGTTCGACGAACTCCTCGGCCTGGCGGATCAGGTTGCCACGGCCCTGCACCAGCTTGCCGCGCGCCTTGTCCCAGGTACCGCGCACGGTGTCGAGCTGCTGCCCGATCTTCTCGAAGTCCTCGAGGAAGCCGCGCAGCTTGTCGTAGAGCCGGCCGGCGCGCTCGGCGATGCGTCGCGTGTTTTCGTTCTGGCGCTCGAAGCGCCACATGTTCTCGATGGTGCGCAGGGTGGCCAGCAGGGTGGTGGGAGTGACGACGATGATGCGCTTCTCGAAGGCGCGCGAGAACAGCTCCGGATCCTCCTGGAAGGCCACCGTGAAGGCGGCCTCGATGGGCATGAACATGAGCACGAAATCGAGCGTGTTGACGCCCTCCAGATCCTCGTAGTTCTTCTCCCCCAGCCGGTCCACGTGATCGCGGATGGCGCGCAGGTGGCGCTTGAGCGCGGCGGCGGCCTCCAGCTCGTCGCTGGCATTGACGAAGGCCTCGTAGTCGGACAGCGAGACCTTGGAATCGACGATGATGTCCTTGCCCTCGGGCAGGTGGATGATGGCATCGGGGCGCAGCAGGTGGCCATCCTCGTGGCGGCGGGCGGCCTTCCGCCCGTACTGCTGCCCCCGGCGCAGCCCCGACTGGTCCCGGAGCCCCTCCAGCCCGGGGGAGCTCGACGACGT
>JALWNJ010000217.1 GCA_026995955.1 Gammaproteobacteria bacterium | reverse complement strand
TGCCCAGCCGTCATGCCCAATCAAAAGCAGTGGACATCTCTCGGATAAACGGCATGAAGATGTCAGTCTATTACAGCTCGAGCCCCTCTGTGCATGCCATCGTTGACAGTCTTCAGCAGCGCTTCGAATCCGCGCCCTATCGCCGCGAGAATTATGGCCCGGCCACCAAGAAGAAACTCGGACATCCTCATCAGGTCCCGGGTCACACAGATCACATCCATTTCTCGGTCAATTGATTCAACAATGAACGCTTCCATCAGGCTTCAGTCCTTCCTGCTCGTTCTTGCATGCCTCTGCGCCATGCCCCACTCACAAGTCCTGGCAGGAATGACGACTTCAGAAACGGACATGGCAAGACTACTTGCCTATGGACAGTTCGATGACTTGAACGGAGCCAGTCCACAGACAGAAAAGGCACTCCTGTTGCGCCTGCATCGCTTGCCGGACTTCAATGACACCTCGTGCAGGCCGGAAACCGATGCATTTTGCGCGTGGCAATACTTCCTCTCTGCCTCCACCTTCGACGAGGTCCCGGAAGTGGCCATCTACCGATTGCCAATCCATGGGGAGGTTCTTTCCGTTCAATGGCAAGAAACCGCAACCAAGGAACCGGACACGGCCAGATTGCTGCTGCGCTGGCAGGAGAGGGTTCAAAGCCCTGGAGACTCGCCCCGGCAGCACCAAACCTTGCTGGAGATAACGCCCGATAGGCTTCGAATCCTGGCGCAGGATTGACCCTTACCCCGCCTCGCGGGTCACCAGGGTCTTGATGTGATGGTTGGACAGGCGCTTGCGCACCGAGCGCAGCTGGCCGAGGTCGGCAAACGGGCCGATACGCACCCGGTGCCAGGTGTCGCCGTTGACCACCACGCGCTGGATGCGGGCCTCGACGCCGAGCAGGGCCAACCGCGCGCGCAGGCGTTCGGCCTCGGCGGCATCGCGGAAGGAGCCGGCCTGCAGCAGATAGCGCGCCGCACCTGATGCTTCCTGCCTGGCGGGCGCCGCCGGTGACGGACGGGCGGGCTCGGGCTGGCTTTCGTATTCGTCGTCGGGCACCACCACCTCGAGTTCTGGCAGCAGGGTGTAGAAGTCGTAGCCGCCGCGTTGCGGCTCCGGGGTCTTGCGGCTGGCGATCTCGCGGCGCGCCTGGCCCAGCTCCTGTTTCGCCGCCTGCAGCACCTGGCGGCCGTCGCCGCCACGGTCCTTGAGCCAGATCAGTCCACTGGCGAACAGGCCGATCATCAGCCCGGCGAGCAGCCAGACCCAGCCGGGCACGGGGCGTTTCCTGCTGGTCACGGGTTCCTTGTAGTCGCGTGGCATCTACATCTCTTCCGGCGCCGAGACGCCCAGCAGGCCCAGCCCGTTGCGGATCACCTGGCCGGTGGCCAGCGCCAGGTTGAGGCGGGCATTGCGCAGCTCCGGCGCCTCGACGATGAACTGGTGCGCGTTGTACCAGGTATGGAAGGCCTGGGCTAGCTCGCGCAGGTAGTGGACGAGCTGATGCGGCTCGCGCTCCAGGGCGGCGCGCTCCACCGTCTCGGCATAGCGGCCGAGCTGATCGATGAGCGCCTTTTCGTGCTCGTTGTCGAGCAGGTGCAGGTTGTCATCGCCCAGGGCCCGGTCGTGCTCGAGGCCCTTCTCGGCCAGCTGGCGCATCACGCTGTGGATGCGGGCATGGGCGTACTGGATGTAGTACACCGGGTTGTCGCTGGACTGCGATCGCGCCAGATCGAGGTCGAAGTCGAGATGCTGCTCGGCCTTGCGCATCACATAGAAGAAGCGTGCCGCGTCGCGGCCCACCTCCTCCCGCAGCTCGCGCAGGGTGACGAACTCGCCGGAGCGGGTGGACATCTGCACCTTCTCGCCGCCGCGGTAGAGCACGGCGAACTGCACCAGGCGCACCTCGAGCCGGCTGTCGTCCTCGCCCATGGCGCGCAGCGCGGCACGCACCCGGGGCACATAACCGTGATGGTCCGCGCCCCAGACATCGATCACGGTGTCGAAGCCGCGCTCAAGCTTCTCCATGTGATAGGCGATGTCGGAGGCGAAGTAGGTGGTCTGGCCGTTGTCGCGCTGCACCACCCGATCCTTCTCGTCGCCGAACTCGGAGGAGCGGAACCACAGTGCGCCGTCCTTCTCGTAGATCCAGCCCGCCTCGCGCAGGCGCTCGATGGCGAGGTTGACGGCGCCGTGCTCGGTGAGGCTGCGTTCGGAATACCACTCGTCGTAGACCACACCGAAGGCCTCGAGGTCGCGACGGATGTTGTCGATGATGGTCGTCAGGCCCAGATCGAACACGAAGCGGTAGTCGATGTCGCCCAGCAGGCTGCGCGCGCGCCGGATGAGGGCGTCGATGTGTGCTTCCTTGTCGCCCTCGGGGGCATCGGGCGGCACATCGCGGAATACCTCCCCGGCGGGGCGACGAAAGCTGTCGCCATGCTCGCGGTGCAGGGTGGCGGCGATGTCCCACACGTAGTCCCCTTTGTAGCCGTTGCTGGGGAACCGCAGCTCCTCGCCGGCCAGCTCCAGGTAGCGCAGCCAGATGCTGGTGGCAAGGATGTCCATCTGCCGGCCGGCATCGTTCACGTAGTACTCGCGGTGCACCTCGAAACCCACCGCCTCCAGGAGGTCGGCCACGGTGGCACCGTAGGCCGCGCCGCGGCCGTGGCCGACATGCAGCGGCCCGGTGGGATTGGCGGAGACGAACTCCACCTGCACGCGCTTCCCGCCACCGATTTCGCTGCGGCCATAGGACTCGCCGGCATCGAGGATCTCGCTGATCACACGCCGCCCGGCGCCCGGATCGACGAAGAAGTTGATGAAACCGGGGCCCGCCACCTCGGCGCGCTGGATCAGCGGCGTCTCGGGCAGGGCGGCGACGATGGCCTCGGCGATCTCGCGCGGATTGCGCCGCGCCACCCGGGCGAGCTGCATGGCGACATTGCAGGCAAAGTCGCCATGCTCGGGGTTGCGGGCATGGGTGATCTGCACCGGGCCATCCCAGCGCTCGGGCAGCAGCCCCTGCTCGACCAGCCGATCGAGGGCCTGACGGACGAGTTGCTCGAGTTGGTGTTTCAAGTCGGCTCCCAGCGTTGTCGGTTTCGTGAAACCGCCTATTGTAAAGGAAGCCGGTCACCCGTGGTTGACGACTGCCGTACAATGGGGGCATGAATCTCATCGAACTGCGATCCGTGCACCTGGCCTTCGGCGCCGCCCCCCTGCTCGACGGGGCCGATCTGCGCATCGCATCCGGCGAGCGCCTGTGCCTGATCGGCCGCAACGGCGCCGGCAAGTCGTCGCTGCTGCGCCTGATCGCCGGGGTACACGAACCCGACGACGGCGAGATCGTCCGCCGCCAGGGGCTGCGCACGGCCTGGCTACCGCAGGAGGTGCCGCAGGGCATCGAGGGCACGGTCTACGACATCGTTGCCGAGGGCCTGGGCGAGGCCGGCAGCCTCCTCACCGAGCATCACGAACTGTCGCGCAGGCTGGCCGTGCGGCCCGACGACGCACGCCTGCTGCAGGCACTGGAACGCACCCAGGCCCGCATCGAGGCGGCGGGCGGCTGGGCACTGGGCCAGCGGGTGGATCAGGTGCTGTCCCGTCTCGGCCTGGATGGCCGGGCCCGCATCGAGACCCTCTCCGGCGGGCTGCGCCGGCGCGTGCTGCTGGGCCGCGCCCTGGCCGGCGAGCCGGACCTGCTGCTGCTCGACGAACCCACCAACCACCTCGACATCCCCTCCATCGAATGGCTGGAGGACTTCCTGCTCGACTGGTCCGGCGCCTTGCTGTTCATCTCCCACGACCGCAGCTTCATCGACCGCCTCGCCACACGCATCGTCGAACTCGACCGCGGCCGCCTGCGGAGCCATCCCGGCAACCACGCCGACTACCTGCGCCGCAAGACCGCCG
>JALWNJ010000216.1 GCA_026995955.1 Gammaproteobacteria bacterium | reverse complement strand
CCTGGTCATCCTCGACATGAACATGCCGGGCATGAACGGGCTGGAAGTGATGCGCGCCTGGCGCTTCCTCGACACCGGCCGCCGCATCCCGACCATCATCCTGACCGCCAATGCCAGCGAGGAGGCGCGTGCCGCCTCGGAGGAGGCCGGTGTGGATGCCTTTCTCACCAAGCCGGTGGATGCGCGGCGCCTGCTCGATACCATCGCCCGGCGGAGCCTGGCCGAGGGCGAGCGGCAGCGGGCCGAACTGGCGCGAAAGGAATTGGACAGGCAGGTGTCTCCGGCCGGGGATGGACTGATCAGCCCGGCGGTCCTGGAGCAACTCGATGCCCTCGGGGGCGGCAACGGCTTCCTGGAACGCTTGGTGGCAGGCTGGCTGCGCGACGCCGAGCACAGCCTGGAGACGCTGCATCGCAGCCACCGGGAAAAGGACTTTCCGCTGTGGCTGGATACCCTGCATGCGCTCAAGGGCTCGGCGGGCGAGCTGGGCCTGCAGCGGCTGATGCGGGCCGCGGCCGAGGCCGAGCGCCTGCGCGCCTACGACAACGGCAGCGAACGCCAGCGCGAGGTGCTCGATGGACTCGTGGCCCTGTTCGAGGACTCGCGCGCGGCGCTGGAGAAGTTTCTCGCCGAGCGCGCCGGCGAGGCGGGCTAGCCCGCCTGATCGATTCCGTCGGCGAGGGACTCCTGCCGCGTGTCGCCGCGGCGGTCCTGGCGGCGCACGAAACGTGCCATCAGCTTCAGGTCGCGTTCACGCAGGCGCAGCGCAGTCTCGACCCACAGCTCGACCACATCGACCAGTTCCTGGTATTCGAGCCGGTTGCAGCGATCCACGACCCGGCGGATGGCGCTCATGCCCTGCGGGGCCCGGTTGGCCTGGCGGATGTATTCGTACACCGCGCGCTCGCCGGCGCCGGCATCGGCCAGCACATCGATCACGCCCAGGTCGAACAGTTCCTGGGCCTCGTACAGCTTGCCGCTGGTGATCAGCCGTTCGGCCACCACCGGGCCCGCGCGGCGCAGCAGCAGGCTGTAGGCGCCCATCCCAGGAAACAGGTTGAACAGGATCTCGGGGAAGCCCAGCTTGCTGCCGCGCTCGGCGATCAGCACATTGCTGGCCAGCGCGGTCTCGAAGCCGCCGCCGAGTGCATCGCCCTGCACCAGGGCGATGGTGGTCAGGTCCTCGCCCAGATGGATGTGGTTCTCCCACAGGATGTCGATACAGGCGCGGCCGTATTTCAGCAGTCCCTCGCGGTCGCGGTCGCGCACCAGTTCCATGAACAGGGCCAGGTCGCCGCCGAGGTTGAACACGCCCGGCAGATCCGAGGCCAGCACGACGAAGCGCACCGGGGCACCGGCGCGGATCTCGCGCACCAGGCGGTAGCGCAGGCGATGCAGTTCGTCCAGCAGCTCGGGGGTAAAACAGGGCCGAGGCGAGGCATGCATGTAGCACCAGGCGACCTCGTGACGGGCGTCGTGATGGACCCGCAGCTGGCGCATGCCGGCGTCGAGCGGGGCCGGCTGCGGCCGGGTTTCGGGCGTCCGGGATTCGATCAGTTTCATGGCTGCCTCCTCTGAGCTTGCCGTTGACGGTCCTACTGAGCATAGTCAACGGCAGGCGGGGCGGCGGCCGGTGCCCCGTGACGGCGGTCACGGGGCGGGGTCAGATCGGTCGCACGTCGCGTGCTTCCGGCCCCTTGCGGCCCTGGCCGATGCCGAACTCCACCCTCTGCCCGTCGCGCAGGCTGCGTCGTCCCGGACCCTGGCCGCGGATCTCGCGATAGTGCACGAACAGCTCCTTGCCGTCCGGCAGCAGGATGAAGCCGTAGCCCTTGCGGCTGTTGAACCACTTCACCTCGCCACGCATGCGTTCGCCGCTGCCGGCCGCGGCGGCCCTGCCCGGATGCCGGCGCCGGGTTCCCGGCAGCGGCCACACCACCAGCAGCGAGAGCCCGACCAGCAGGGCCAGGAACAGTACCGCCCAAGACTTGAAGAACAGTGTGCCGAAGGCCGGGCTGGCGTAGAGGGTCTGCCAGGCGGCGCCCATGCCGTCCTCGCCGATGTGCAGGGCGAGCAGTTCCAGCAGGGCGAAGGGAATGGACAGGGTCAGGCTCAGAAACAGGATGCGTAGCAACTGGGTCTTGGTCATGCGCAATCTCTTGGTTCGTTGATGTCGGGGATGTGGATCGGAAACCTCAGGGGCCGTACACCACCTGCGGCAGCCAGGTGGCCAGGGCCGGCCACAGGGCCAGCAGCCCCAGCGCGACGAGCTGGATGGCGATGTAGGGCATCACGCCGCGGTAAATGTCGCGGGTGGCCACCTCGCGCGGTGCCACGCCGCGCAGGTAGAACAGGGCGAAACCGAACGGCGGGGTGAGGAACGAGGTCTGCAGGTTGATGGCAAACATCACCCCCAGCCACACCGGGTGCAGTCCCATCTGCAGGAGGATCGGCCCGACGATGGGGATTACCACGAAAGTGATCTCGATGAAGTCGAGCACGAAGCCGAGCAGGAACATCACCAGCATCACCACCAGCATGGCGCCGAAGGCGCCGCCCGGCAGGCCGGTGAGGATCTCGTGCACCAGATCGTCGCCGCCATAGCCGCGGAACACCAGCGAGAACAGCGAGGCACCAATGAAGATCATGAACACCATGCTGGTGACGCGGGTGGTGCTCAGCATCACCTCCTGCAGCCGGGCCAGGGTGAGCTGACGGTTGACCAGTGCCAGCAGCAGGGCGCCCACCGCGCCCACCGCGGCGGCCTCGGTGGGGGTGGCGAGCCCGGCCATGATGGAGCCGAGCACGGCGACGATGAGCGCCAGCGGCGGCAGCAGCACGCGCAGCACGCGGCGGCCGAGATCGGCAGGCATGGCGTGGTTCGCGTCCACCGCGGGCGGCATGGTCGCGGGCCGCAGCCAGGCCATCAGCAGCAGGTAGAGCAGATACATGCCCACCAGCATCAGGCCGGGAATGATGGCGCCCACGAACAGGTCGCCCACCGACACCGTGTCGGTGGCGTAGATGCCCTGTGCCAGCTGTGCCTGCTGGTAGGCCGAGGACAGCACATCGCCGAGCAGCACCAGGATGATGGAGGGCGGAATGATCTGGCCCAGGGTACCCGAGGCGCAGATGGTGCCGCAGGCGATGGCCGGGTCGTAGCCGCGTCGCAGCATGGTGGGCAGCGACAGCAGGCCCATGGTGACCACGGTGGCGCCGACGATGCCGGTGGAGGCCGCCAGCAGCATGCCCACCAGTGTCACCGAGATGCCCAGCCCGCCGCGCAGGCGGCCGAACAACAGGCCCATGGTCTCCAGCAGGTCCTCGGCGATGCGCGTACGCTCCAGCATCACCCCCATGAACACGAACAGCGGCACCGCGATCAGGGTCTCGTTGCTCATGATGCCGAACAGGCGCTCCGGCATCATGCCCATCAGCGGGTCCATGGTGCCCGTGAGCCAGCCGATGGTGGCGAAGATCAGCGACACCCCGCCCAGGGTGAAGGCGACCGGGTAGCCGGCCATCAGCACCACCACCACGGCCAGGAACAGGGCCAGCGACATCCATTCCCAGCCCATCACAGCTCCTCCTCGCCGATGTTTTCGGCGAACAGCGGCACCGGCTCGCCGGCGAGCACCAGCACGGCGCGGCCGATGCCGGCCAGTCCCTGCAGCAGCAGCAGCGCGCACATCAGCGGGATGTAGGCCTTCATCACATAGACGAAGGGCAGCCCGCCAGCCTCGCGCGAGCCCTCCTTCAGCGCCCACGAGGCGGCGACGTAGTCCCAGCTCACCCAGGCCAGGAACACCGTCACCGGCAGCAGCAGAAGCAGCCCGCCCAGCAGCTCCACCCAAGCCTTCCCGCGCGGCGACAGGCGCTGGTAGAAGATGTCCACCCGCACATGGCCATTCTCGCGCAGGGTGTAGGCGATG
>JALWNJ010000215.1 GCA_026995955.1 Gammaproteobacteria bacterium | reverse complement strand
GAGCAGTACGGCCCGCGCAGCCCCACCTTCTCGCGTGCCACGCTGATGCCCTGGCCCGACGGCAGCCGCCAGCTGTTCGTCTCCGGCACCGCCAGCATCGTCGGCCACGAGACGCGCCATGCCGGCAATCTGGAGGCCCAGCTCGACGAGACCCTCACCAACATCCGCAGCCTGCTCGAGGTTGCCCGCGGCAAACACGGGCTGCCGCTCGGGGATCTTGGCGACCTCGATGCCCTGCGCATCTACCTGCGGCACAGCGAAGACGCTCAGCGACTCCAGACCCTGTTAGCCCGTCGCGTGTCCGAGACATTACCGCGCGTCGTGGTTCATGCTGACATCTGCCGCGCCGACCTGCTGCTCGAGATCGAGGCCACATGGACCGGCTGCGCCGGCTGATCGTCCCGCTCCTGCTGGCGGTCCTGCCCCACCCCGCTGTCGGCCAGGAACTGCCGCGGTGGGAACTGGGCATCGGTCTGGCCGGGCTCGACACACCCGACTACCGCGGTGCCGACGCGCGCCAGCGCTGGCTGCTGCCACTGCCGCTCGTCATCTATCGAGGCGAACGGCTGCGCATCGACCGCGAGGGCCTGCGCGGCATCTTCCACGACGACGGCCGCTGGCGCCTGTCGCTGAGCCTGAATGGCAGCGTACCGGCCGCCTCCGACGACAATTCTCCCCGCGCCGGCATGCCCGATCTCGACCCTACCCTGGAGCTCGGCCCTTCGCTGGACTTCACCCTGCGTCAGACGCCCGACTGGCGCTTGCGCCTGCGCCTGCCGCTGCGCGGCGTGCTGGCCACCGACCTGCGCCGGGTGCGCGGCATCGGCTCGGTGTTCTGGCCCAATCTCGCCCTCGACACCCCGCAGCGCTACGGGCGCTGGGAGTACGGCGCCAGCATCGGTCCGCTGTTCGGCAGCAATGCCTGGCACGACTACTTCTACCGTGTCACGACGGACCAGGCCACCGCGGATCGTCCCGCCTACGACGCCGCCGGCGGTTACAGCGGCACCGTGCTGATGCTGTCGCTTACCCGGCGCAGCCCACGCTGGTGGTTCGGCGCCTTCCTGCGCTACGACGCACTGGCCGGCGCCACCTTCGTCGACAGCCCGCTGCTGCAGCGCCGCTCCAGCCTGCAGGCCGGCTTCGGCCTGAGCTGGATGTTCGCCCGCTCGAAGGCCACGGTGGCACGCGAGGTGTGGCGCTGATGCCGGAGCTGCCCGAGGTCGAGACCACGCGCCGCGGCATCGCCCCGCACCTGCAGGGACGCCGGGTGGCGCAGGTGGCGGTGCACCAGCGCGCCCTGCGCTGGCCGGTGCCGCGGGCTATCGGCCGGCCGCTGGTCGGCCAACGCCTGCAGGCCGTGTCGCGTCGCGCCAAGTACCTGCTGCTGCGCTTCGAACGCGGCACGCTGATTCTGCACCTGGGCATGTCGGGCAGCCTGCGCATCCTGCCCTGCGACAGCCCGCGCGGCGCGCACGACCACCTCGAGCTCTGCTTCGAGGGCGGGCGCATGCTGCGCCTGACCGACCCGCGTCGTTTCGGTGCCGCGCTGTGGACCGCCGGCGACCCGCTTGCCCACCCGCTGCTGGCCGGACTGGGGCCGGAACCGCTGGGCGACGACTTCTCCGGGGCCTGGCTGCACCAGCGCGCCAGAGGACGGCGCACGGCCATCAAGACCTTCATCATGGACAGCCGGGTGGTCGTCGGCGTGGGCAACATCTACGCCAGCGAGGCCCTGTTCCTGGCCGGCATCCATCCGAAACGCGCCGCCGGGCGCATCTCGCCAGAGCGCATGGCGCGTCTGGCCGAGGCCATCCGCACCGTGCTGGCCCGCGCCATCGAGGCCGGCGGCACCACCCTGCAGGACTTCACCCGCGCCGACGGCCAGCCCGGCTACTTTGCCCAGGAACTGGCGGTCTATGGCCGGGAGGGCGAGCCCTGCCCGGCCTGCGGCCATCCCGTCCGGCGCATCGTGCTGGGTCAGCGCAGCACCTACTACTGCCCCCGCTGCCAGCACTGAGTGCGGCCGGCACGCCCCGCATTCCGCCTGCCTTGGACTATGCTCCCGACACACACCAACGCAATGCGCAAGGGAGGCACGGCATGTTCAACGGCAAACTCAACATCGTCTTCGGCAGCCTGTACCTGGTGGTCACGGCAGCCCTCGGCCCCTACATGGTGACCCGCCTGCTGCCGCAGGTGGACGAGGCCGCCAAGGCACGACAGCAGGCGCTGTCGCAACTGCAGCTCGCCGCCCAGGGCGGCTACGAGAACCAGGAAACGCTGGAGCCGATGAGCGACGGCGAGATCGCACGCATGGTGGCCAACGCCCTGCTGCGCCTGAACGCCTGGCTCAACAGCCGCGGGCAGGTCGACGCAGTGAAGGGCGGCGCCCATGCCCACGGCAATCTCGAGGCCCTGCTCAACATCGCCGCCGGGCTGGTGCTGCTGTTCATGGGCAGCGCCCCGGGCTGGTACCGGGCGGCCACCGCGCTGGCCTTCGTCAGCGGCGCCCTGCTGCACTCGGGGGCGCTCTATCTCGGCACCGTGTTCGCTAAGGGCTGGGCGCTGGCCCTGCTCGGTACCGGCATCGGCCCGCTGCTGGTGCTGCTCGGGCTGTTGCTGCTCGGCATTGGCGCGGCGCTCTGGCTGCGCCCGCCGGCCGCCGGCTGAACCAGCGGCTGAACCACCACTGCCCGGCCCAGGCCGCGCGGATCGGAGGCCGCCTCCAGGCGCCCGTCGGAGCGGCGCACGACGAGCTGCATGTTGCCCCAGGGCCGCGACTGCTCCCGCAGCCGATGGCCCATGGCGCGCAGTCGCGCGCGCGTGGTCTCGTCCAGCGCCCCGGGCTCCAGCTGCACCCTGTCCGGCAGGTACTGGTGATGGAAGCGCGGGGCGGAAACGATTTCCGCAGCCGAACGGCCAGCGGCGAAGTCGAGCGTGCCCAGAAGCACCATGGTGATGATACGGCTGCCGCCCGGGGTGCCGATCAGGGCCAGTCCATGGGGGCCCTCGAGGAAGGTGGGCGTCATGCTGGAGAGCATGCGCTTGCCCGGCGCGATGCTGTTGGCCTCGGCCCCGACCAGGCCATACGCATTGGGCGTGCCGGGGCTCGCCGCAAAGTCGTCCATCTCGTCGTTGAGCAGGACACCCGTGCCGGGCGCCACGAAGCCGGAGCCGAAGGGATAGTTGATCGACAGCGTGGCCGCCACCCGGTTGCCCTCGGCATCGAGGATGGAGAAGTGGGTGGTGTGACGACCTGCCCCCTGCCCGGCCGTCACCGGCGGCAGGCTGTCGCTGGGCGTGGCCCGCTTGGGATCGATGCCGGCAGCCAGTTGCCGCGCGTAGTCCTTCGACAGCAGCCGCTTTAGCGGCATGGAGACGAAATCGGGATCGCCGAGGTACTGGGCGCGGTCACGGTAGGCGCGACGCATGGCTTCGATGACGAGGTGGACGCGGGTGGCCGCATCGACACGGTCCAGATCGAAGTGTTCGAGCACATTGAGCATTTCGATCAGCACCACGCCGCCGGACGAGGGGGGCGCGGCGCTGACGATGGAAAGATCCCGGTAGCGGCCGCGCACCGGCTCCCGCTCCACCACCCGGTACTCGGCCAGATCGCGCGTACTCCAGATGCCACCGCCCTCGCGCACGCCGGCCACCAGCGCCCGCCCCGTGACCCCGGTGTAGAAATCGCCCCCCTGGCTCTCGGCAATGCGCCGCAGGGTGCGCGCCAGTTCCGGCTGGCACAGGATCCAGCCCGCCTCGGGCACCCTGCCGTCGTCGAGAAAGATGCGCGCGGCATCGGCCGAGGCGCTGCGCGCCTCGAGCCGCCATCGGGCCATGCGCCGGTAATGTTCGTCCACCGCAAAGCCCTCGCGGGCCAGCCGCAAGGCCGGCGCCAGGCTGCGTGCCAGCGGCAGGCGGCCATAGTGTTGTGCCAGCC
>JALWNJ010000214.1 GCA_026995955.1 Gammaproteobacteria bacterium | reverse complement strand
TTCTCCTCCGGCGCCTGCTGGATCTCCTGTTGCAGGTCGAGCGTGGAGAGCTGCAACAAGCGGATGGCCTGCTGCAGCTGCGGCGTCATGGTGAGATTCTGGCCGAGCTTGAGCTGGATGGACTGTTTCAGCATGCCCGCATGGCCCGATGAGCCCCCGGTCCGTCGAGGCGCGGGGCAGTGCGGCCGCCGGCTCGGGGATTGTGGTCGTTTTCGTTCATCGTTGTGTCAATTATAGGTGAGGCGAGGGCGGTTGGCATCATTTCTGCATCCTGCCATGCCCACGCCGGCAGCTTGGGGTCACAGGCTGAATTCCCGCCCCAGATAGACCTCGCGCACGCGCTGGTCGGCGAGGATCGCCTCGGGCGGGCCTTCGGCCAGGACCTTTCCATCGCTGAGGATGTAGCCGCGCGCGCAGATGCTCAGGGTCTCGCGCACGTTGTGGTCGGTAATGAGCACGCCGATGCCGCGTTCGGTGAGATGCGTGATGATGCGCTGGATGTCCAGCACCGAGATCGGATCGACACCGGCGAAGGGCTCGTCGAGCAGCATGAAGGCCGGCTCCGAGGCCACCGCGCGGGCGATCTCCACCCGCCGCCGCTCACCGCCGGACAGGCTGATGCCCAGGTTGTCCCGGATGTGGTCGATCTGGAACTCGTCGAGCAGCGCCTGCAGGGCCTGCTCGCGGCCCTGCGCATCGAGGTCCTCGCGCAGCTCGAGCACGGCACGCAGGTTGTCGGCCACGCTGAGCTTGCGGAACACCGAGGCCTCCTGCGGCAGGTAACCCACGCCCATGCGCGCGCGGGCATGCATGGGGAAGTCGGTGATCTCCTGGCGGTCGAGCCAGATCTCGCCCTCGTCGGGCGGGACCAGGCCCACGATCATGTAGAAGCTGGTGGTCTTGCCGGCGCCGTTGGGTCCCAGCAGGCCCACCACCTCGCCCTGGCGCACCTCGATGGAGACGCCGTCGAGCACCGTGCGGCGGCGATAGCGCTTGACCAGATTGCTGGCACGCAGGGTCTTCACCGTGGCGGGTCCCCATCGCCGCTTTGGTGGTCGGACACCGTCTCCGGCTGCAGGATGATCTCGACCCGTCCCGGCTTGCTGCCCGGGGGGGCGTCGGTGCCGGGCCTGCCCCGGGCCTCGACCCGGTTGCTGGCCATGTCGTAGTCGATGCGGGGGCTGCGGATGTGATTCTCGTCCTGCCACAGCTCGGCCTCGCCGCGCAGCCGCAGAAGACGCGTGGCCACCTCGTATTCCATGCGCCGGGCGCGGGCGCGGATCAGATGGCCGTCGTCGGTCTTCTGGCGGAAGCGCACCGGGTTGCCGCTGGCCTCGGCCCGGGTCAGACGCCGCTGGTGGCTGTAGAGCACCACGCGATCCGCCTCCAGGACGATGCTGCCCTGGGTGAGCCGGGCATGGCCGCTGTAGGTCATGGTGCCCTTGGGTTCGTCGATCACCAGACGGTCGGCCTCGATGTGTACGGGCTGCTCGCGGTCGCTGCTCAGGGCAGGCAGGGTCCCGGGCGCGAGCAGGGCCAGCAGGGGCAGGAACAGGAGAAGCTGCTTGAGGGCATCAGGGCGCATGGGTTCCGCGTACCTCGTGTTCCAGCGTGAGTGTACCGCGATTCAGGTCGAGCGCGAGCCCGCGGCCCCGGATGCGATAGCGCTCGCCCTCGGCCTGGGCCGGTTCCGGGGTGTGCGCGGTGCGCTGGGCCGGGCGCACGCGCAGGTTGCGGGTGCGCGCATCGACGCGGTCCTGATCCTGCCAGGCGGGGCGGTTCAGGGTCACCTCGCCGGCCAGCAGCACCTCCTCGCCGCCCGGGCTGCCCTCGGCGCGCTCTGCGCGCAGGGTCACCTCGGGACCCGCGTCGGGATACCAGCGCAGCACCGGGTCGCTCATGGTGGCGGTGTCGGAGGGCACGCGGTGCTCCAGACGCCGCCCGTCGAGCCGATAGCGCGGCGTGCCGCCGGCATCGGTGGCCAGCACGCTGAAGCCCTCCAGGTAGTAGTCCACACGCTCCTGGTGCCGCCGGTCCGGCCGCTGCTCCAGTTCCCGGGACAACTGCTGCACCCACCAGCTGAAGGCCGCCACGGCCAGCACCAGCAGCAGGCCCAGCAGGCCGCGCAGCCTCATTGCAGGTAGCGCGCCAGCAGCGCGTCGAGCTCGCCGCGGGCCTCCAGGATCAGCTCGCAGACCTCGCGCGCCGCCCCGCGCCCGCCAGGGCTGCCGGTGAGCCAGTGGGCATGGCGCTTGACCAGCGGATGGGCGTCGGCCACGCCGATGGCCAGTCCCACCCGGGTCATCACCGGTAGATCGACCACATCGTCACCGACATAGGCGATCTGCTCCGGGGCCAGGCCGCTGTCCGCCAGCAGGGCCTCGAAGGCCGGCAGCTTGGCGCGGTGGCCCTGCATCACCCGCTCGATGCCCAGTTCCTCCATGCGCAGGCGCACTACATTTGAGGTGCGGCCGGTGAGGATGGCGATCTCCACGCCGGCCTCCTGCAGCATGCGCATGCCGTGCCCGTCCTTCGAGTTGAAGGCCTTGTATTCCTGGCCGTCGTCGCCCACGAACAGACTGCCGTCGGTGAGCACGCCATCGACATCGAAGATCACCATGCGGATGTCGCGCGCCTTTTCGAGGATGTCCTGCATCGTCTCGCTCCGTTCAGACCACGCCCGCGCGCAGCAGGTCGTGCATGTTGAGGGCGCCGATCATGCGCCCTTCTTCGTCCACCACCGGCAGGGCGTTGATGCGGTGGTCCTCCATCAGCTTCAGCGCCTCCACCGCCAGCATGTCGGGGCGTGCGGTGCGGCAGGGGTGGGTCATGACCTGGCCCACCTCGGTTTCGTGGATGTCGATGCGCTGGTCCAGGCTGCGCCGCAGGTCGCCGTCGGTATAGACGCCGATCACGCGGTTCTGTTCGTCGACGATGGCGGTCATGCCCAGGCCCTTGCGCGAGATCTCCAGCAGGGCCTGGTCGAGCCGGGTCTCGGGGCCGACCCTGGGCAGCTGCTCGTCACGACGCATGATGTCGGCGACATGCAGCAGCAGGCGCCGGCCCAGTCGCCCCCCCGGGTGCGAGCGGGCGAAGTCGTCGGCGGTGAAGCCGCGCGCTTCCAGCAGCGCCACGGCCAGGGCATCGCCCATCACCAGGGTGGCGGTGGTGGAGGCCGTGGGCGCCAGCCCCAGCGGGCAGGCCTCCTTCTCCACGCTGATGTCGAGATTCACTTCCGCCTCGCGCGCCAGGCTGGAGGCCGGGTTGCCGGTCATGGCGATCAGCGGCACGCCGAGACGGCGGATGATGGGGACGATGGTCAGCAGCTCCTCGGTCTCGCCCGAGTTGGAAATGGCGATGACCACGTCCTCGGCGGTGATCATGCCCAGGTCGCCATGGCTGGCCTCGCCCGGGTGGACGAAGAAGGCCGGCGAGCCGGTGCTGGCCAGGGTTGCGGCGATCTTGCTGCCGATGTGGCCCGACTTGCCCATGCCGGTGACCACGATGCGGCCACGACAGGCCAGGCACAGGTCGCAGGCGCGCACGAAGTCGTCGTCGATGCGGGGCAGCAGGGCGTCCACGGCCGCACGCTCGGTCTCCACCACTGCCCGGCCCAGGGCCTTCAGCTTGTCGGCATGTCCGTCGTTCATGTCGCGGTGGTCTGGATGCTCTGGTAGATGTACCACTGATAGCCTGCAAAACAGGCTAGCAGAAAACCGCCCTCCCAGCGGTTGATGCGTCCCGGGCCGCGGAAGCCATAGGCCATGGCGAACAGCAGCACCGTCAGTGCCAGCATCACCGGCAGGTCGCGGTCGAGGACGCCCGCCTCCAGCACGGCCGGGTGGATCAGCCCCGGCAGGCCCAGCACCCCCAGGGTGTTGAACAGGTTGGAACCGAGCACGTTGCCCAGCGCCAGGTCGGCCTCGCCGCGACGGGCGCTGACGATGGAGGCGGCCAGTTCCGGCAGGCTGGTGCCGAGGGCGACGATGGTCAGACCGATGACCAGGTCGCTCACCCCCAGGGCATGAGCGATGTTGACAGCGCCCCAGACCAGCATGCGCGAGCTGGCGACCAGCACCACCAGGCCGATCAGGAACCACATGAGGGCACGGCCGGTGCTCATCGTGGGCGGCAGGTCCTGCTCCAGCTCGGCCACCAGTTCCTGGCTGAGGGGATCGTCGGGCCGTGCACGCAGTGCGTCCCACACCAGCCAGATCATGACCAGCAGCAGCAGGACCAGCAGGAGCAGTCCGTCGATCCGGCCCAGGGTGCCGTCGGCCAGCAGCCACCAGGTCAGCAGCGACACGCCCAGCAGCAGCGGGAACTCGTGGCGCAGGGTCTTCGAATGCACGGCCAGCGGGGTGATGAGCGCGGTGACGCCGAGGATCAGGGCGATGTTGGCGATGTTGGAGCCGATGGCGTTGCCCACCGCGAGCTGGGGCGTGCCCTCCAGCGCGGCGATGGTGGAGATGAGCAGCTCCGGCGCCGAGGTGCCGAAGCCCACCACCGTGATACCGATGACCAGCGGCGACACGCCCAGGGTCCGCGCCAGGCTGGCGGCGCCGAGCACGAAGCGGTCGGCCCCCCATACCAGCAGGGCGAGTCCGGCGACGATGGCTAGCAGGGAAAGTGCGAGTGACATGGTGGCTCCGGGAACGAGCGGGCAATTATAGAGCATGGCCGGTCGCCTGTCCGCGAGGTGCCGCAGGCCCCGGCATCCCCTATAATTGCCCCTTTTCTCGGGCAGGAGGGCGAGCCATGGCCTATCTCTACCTGGCCATCGCCATCGTCGCCGAGGTGGCGGCGACCACGGCGCTGAAGGCGGCCGACGGATTCACCCGGCCCCTGCCCACCGTGGTGGTGGTGCTGGGCTATGGCCTGGCGTTCTGGCTGCTGAGCCTGACCCTGCGTCATCTGCCGGTGGGGCCGGTCTATGCGCTGTGGTCGGGGGTGGGCATCGTGCTGGTGACCCTGCTGGCCATCGTGGTCTATGGTCAGCGTCCCGATCTGCCGGCGGTCGTCGGCATGGGGCTGATCGTGGCCGGGGTGGTGGTGCTGCAACTGTTTTCGGACATGAGCGTGGAATGAGCGGGACGACACGGGAGGAACGCCTGGCCCAGGCGCTGGAGGTGGCCTGCCGGGCGGGCTGTCAGTCGGTGCGGGCCGAGATTCAGGCGCTGAGCCGGGGCGAGGTGAGCGCCTCGGCCCGGGCTCTCGACGATACCCTGCGCCAGCGCTTCCTGGACGAGTTGCGCAGCATCATGGCGGTGTACGATCTGCGCGAGGACGGGGAGCAGGACGATACCTGCTGACCGGCCTTCCGATCAGACGCGCTCCAGTCGCCAGACGCATTCCTCCAGCCGGGTGAGGCCGCGTTCGCGAAAGCGTGGCTGTTCCGCCAGCACATCGTGACGCGCCAGCGGCTCGATGCGCCAACCCTCCGCATAGAGTCGGCGGACCTCCTCGCCCGTCACGCTGAAGGGTGGGCCCTGCATCTCTTCCTGCGGATATTCCAGCGTCACCAGCAGGCCGCGGCTGCCGCGCGGCATCAGGCGCGTGAGCTGCGCCGCGTAGCGGGGCCGCATCTCCGGCGGCAGGGCGATCAGCGAGGCGCGATCCCAGAGCCCGCCGCAGCCGGCAGTGTCGATCGGCTGCAGGTCGAAGAAGTCGCCCTGCAGGATCTCCAGTCCGTCGAGGTGCCAGGCCTCGAACGGCGGGCGCGTCTCGTGCCGCGGCTCGAGTCCGTTGTCGGCAAAGAATTCCCGCACCGCCCGGGGACTGATCTCCACGCCCAGTACGGCATGGCCCTGGCCCCGCAGCCACAGCAGGTCCAGGCTCTTGCCGCACAGCGGGACGAACACGCCGCAGTCGGCGGGCAGTGCCAGCACTGGCCAGTGGTCCTGCAGGTGGCGGTTGACCTCGTCGAGATGAAAGCCGGTCTGGCCTTCCTCCCAGCGCCGGATCCAGAACTCAGGCTCCATCGTCGATCGTCTCTTTCAGTTCGTACAGCAGATCGAGCGCCTGGCGCGGCGTGAGCCGGTCCGGGTCCGTGTCCCGCAGGCGTTCGAGGACGGGGTGCGGCGCATCCGGCTCCGTTGCGGAGGCGTCGCTGGCGCCTTCTGGCGCGAACAGGCCGAGTTGCGGCCCACTGTCGGCGGCTCCCTGTTCCTCCAGCCGCCGCAGGTGGCGGCGGGCGCGTTCGATGACGCGCTTCGGCACGCCGGCCAGGCGTGCCACCTCCAGCCCGTAGCTCTGACTCGCCGGTCCCGGCTTGACAGCGTGCAGGAAGACGATCTTCTCGCCGTGCTTGATGGCGTCGATGTGCACGTTGTGCACGCCGGGCAGTTGCTCCGGCAGGGCGGTGAGCTCGAAGTAGTGGGTGGCGAACAGGCACAGTGACCGGTTGCGGCTGGCCAGGTGTTCGGCACAGGCCCAGGCCAGCGACAGGCCGTCGAAGGTGGAGGTGCCGCGGCCGATCTCGTCCATCAGCACCAGGCTGCGGTCGGTGGCGTTGTTGAGGATGTTGGCGGTCTCGGTCATCTCCACCATGAAGGTGGAACGGCCGGAGGCCAGGTCGTCGGCGGCGCCGATGCGGGTGAAGATGCGGTCGATGTCGCCGACCACGGCGCGGCTGGCCGGCACCGGGCTGCCGATGCGCGCCAGCAGCACGATGAGCGCGGTCTGCCGCATCCAGGTGGACTTGCCGCCCATGTTGGGTCCGGTGACGATGAGCATCCGCTGGCGGTCGTCGAGGCGGGCATCGTTGGGTACGAAGGGTTCGTCCAGTACCCGTTCCACCACCGGGTGACGGCCACCCTCGATCTCCACCCGTGCCTCGTCCACCAGCTCCGGCCGGCAGTAGTCGAGCGCCAGGCCGCGTTCCGCCAGGGTCGCCAGCAGGTCGAGTCGGCCCAGGGCCTGGGCGCTGCGCCGCAGCGGTGCCTGCCATTCGCTGAGCGTGTCCAGCAGGCCCTCGTAGAGCGCCTTTTCGCGGGCCAGGGCGCGCTCGCGGGCCGACAGCACCTTGTCCTCGAAGGCCTTCAGCTCCGGCGTGATGTAGCGCTCGGCGTTCTTCAGCGTCTGCCGCCGCTGGTACTCCGGCGGCAGCTTGTCGGCATGGGCGCGCGACACCTCGATGTAGTAGCCGTGTACCCGGTTGTAGGCCACCTTCAGCCTGTCGATGCCGGTGCGTGCCCGCTCGCGCTGCTCCAGTTCCTCGAGGAAGCCGTCGGCGTGTTGCGACAGGGCGCGCAGCTCGTCCAGTTCGGCGTCGTAGCCGGCGGCGATGACGCCGCCGTCGCGGATCACCGCCGGCGGATTCTCCACCAGGGCCCCTTGCAGCAGTTCGGCAAGCTGCGGGAACTCCGCCATCTCCTCGGCGCAACGGCGCAGCAGCGGCGCCTCGTGCATGGCCAGCTCCGCCTGCAGCAGCGGCAGCTGCGCCAGCGACACGCCCAGCGCCTTGAGGTCGCGCGGGCGGGCCGAGCGCAGCACGATGCGGGTGAGGATGCGCTCCATGTCGCCCACCGGGCGCAGCAGCTCACGGATGGCCTCCAGACGGCCACCCTGCTGCAGCGCCTCGATGGCGTCCAGCCGTTCCACCAGCGGCGCGCGACGGCGCAGCGGGCGGTGGATCCAGCGCCGCAGCAGGCGCCCGCCCATCGGCGTGCGCGTGGTGTCCAGCACCGACACCAGGGTGTGTTCCTCGCCGCCCTGCAGATTGCGCTCCAGCTCCAGGTTGCGCCGGCTCCAGGCGTCGAGGATCACCGCCTCGTCCTGCTGTTCCAGTTGCAGGCCGTCGATGTGGGGCAGGGCGCCGCGCTGGGTGTCGCGCGCGTACTGCAGCAGCGCGCCGGCAGCGGCTATGATGCCGGGCCGGTCCTCGATGCCGAAGCCCGCCAGGTCGCGGGTGCCGAACTGGCCCAGCAGCAATTCGCGCGCCGAGGCACTGTCGAAGTGCCAGGGCGGGCGCCGCTGCAGGCGCGCCTCGTCGAAACCGGGTGGGCTTGGCGCCGATTCCTCGATCAGCAGCTCGGCCGGCTGCAGGCGCTCCAGCTCCGCCTGCAGGGCCTCGTCACCGGCCACCTCCAGCGCCGTGAAGCGGCCGGTGGAGAGTTCCAGCAGCGCCAGGGCATGTCGACCGGCCTGGCTGGCCAGCGCCGCCAGCAGGTTCTCGCGGCGCTCGTCGAGCAGGGCCTCCTCGGTCAGCGTGCCCGGGGTGACGATGCGCACCACCCTGCGCTCCACCGGCCCCTTGCTGGCGGCCGGATCGCCGATCTGCTCGCAGATTGCCACCGACTCGCCCATGCGCACCAGCCGCCCCAGGTAGTTCTCCACCGCGTGCACCGGTACGCCGGCCATGGGAATCGGCTCGCCCGCCGACTGGCCGCGCTGGGTGAGGGTGATGTCGAGCAGTTCCGCAGCCCGTCGGGCATCGTCGTAGAACAGCTCGTAGAAGTCCCCCATGCGGTAGAACAGCAGGATGTCCGGGTGCTCCGCCTTGATCGCCAGATACTGCTGCATCATTGGCGTATGGCGGTCGGTGCTGCGCTTGGAGGGGGCCTGGGTCATGGTGCCAAAGTCTACTGCCCTTACGCCTTTGCGGCCACCTGTGGCAAGATCCATGGGCAGGATAACTTACTGTTCAGGGAGGATGGACTGCCATGGTGAAATCTTCTGCTTGTTTCTGGTTGGCTGCTTTGGCCATCTTGTGCCCGGCATCTGTGCATGCCAACTCTTTTGTAGATCCTGAACGGGCGCTGCTGGACTACTGGCTGGAGACCGGCAGGTTTTCCGATCAGGCAGATCCTCTGGTTCGAATCAAGGAGCAGCAGCGCTGGCTGCTTTACTTTCGGGATCGGGCGCTGTCATCGGAAGCGGATACGCGCAGCATCCGGGCCATGCTCCTGCTGGCCCGGGCGGCGCAGACGCGGCGCGATGCCATGACGCTGGAGTTCCTTGCCGATGTGTTCCTGCCACTCTATCGGCGTCATGGGGAGGAAGTGGTTCGGGCGTTGGTGGTGTTGCCCTTCCTGGCCGAGTCGTCCTGTCGAATGATGGCGTCTGGCCATGCCAGCGAGCGCAGCAAGCCGGATCGTGAGGCGATTGAACGCCTGAGGGGTGAGCTTCTGCGGCGATTGCGGGAGGCGCATGCGTCGGACGAGGCCATCCGGGCCTGTCATACCGGGTTCGGCAGGCTGTTTCAGAGCGACAGCACGAACTCGTTGTAGTCCTTGTTCATTTCCGCAAGCTGCGCCTGCAGCCAGTCCAGCGAGCGCTGCGGGGCATCGCGGGGGCCGGCCTCGCGTTCGATGCGCAGCATCTCCTGGTACAGCGGGGTCACCGCATCGATGGCGGCCTGGCGGGGCTGGCGGCGTACCGAGAAGTAGCCGCTGGGCTGGCCGGACGGGTCATGGTCCACGGTGACATTGGCGAACACCCAGTAGTAGTCGCCGTTCTTGCACAGGTTCTTGACATAGGCGAAGCATTCCTCGCCGTTTTGGATCATCTTCCACAGCAGCAGGAAGACGCCGCGTGGCATGTCCGGGTGGCGAATGATGTTGTGCTGCGCGCCGAGCAGTTCCGGTTCGCGGTAGCCGCTGATGTGCATGAACACGCGGTTGGCATAGGTGATGCGACCCTTGAGATCGGTCTTGGAGACGATGAAGTGGTCGGCCTCGAGCCGGACCTCGTGATTCGTGGGGGTGACGCGGTTCTTCATGTCGTGTCCGGTTGCGGTTCGGTGGGTGATCAGTGGCCGTGCTTTTCCGGCACCATGCAGTCGATGACTTCCATGACCCGCTCGCTGGCCTCTTCCATCTGCCGGTAGGCGTCGAGGATCTTCTGCTGCAGCGCCTCGTCCTGTTTCCAGTCCTCTTGCAGGTAAGCAAGGGCGGTGCGCCCGGCTTCGTGCACCTCGGCATGCGGCCCCTCGAGCTGCCGATAGCAGGAAAGGCCGGCGAACTGCTGCTTGCCGATGCCCTCGTAGTACCACTTGCCCAGCCGGCAGCTGTGATGGTCGACCCGCACGGCCTCGGCATCGGGGGTATCTGTGCCTCCGTAGAATACCTTGTAGGCGCGCTGCTTGTAGATCATGTGGTCGACCTTCACCAGCGAGGCGAAGCAGATGTCATGGGCGTAGTCCACCGAGCGGTGGGTCTCGCGCGACTGGGTCGCGAACTCGTTGAACTGGCGGCTCATGTCGGTGACCACCTGCTGCACGTGATCGGCCATCTCCATCATGCGGTTGGAGTTGTCGAGCATGGTGCCGGTCTCGCGCTCGAAGGTGCTCACTACTTCGCGGATCTCCTCGGTGGCCTGCTTGGTGCTCTCGGCCAACTGCTTGACCTCGTCGGCTACCACCGCAAAGCCGCGACCGTGCTCGCCGGCGCGGGCGGCCTCGATGGAGGCATTGAGGGCCAGCAGGTTGGTCTTGTCGGCGATCTCCGTGATCATCCCCAGCACCTGGGTGATCTCGGAACTCATGGCCTTGAGCTGGGACATGGTCTCGTTGCCCTGCTGGATGAGCTGCAGGGTCTGGTTTTGTGCGCTCACCACCTCGCTCACGCTGTGCTCGCTCTCGTTGGCCTTCTGCATGGTGTCCAGGGCGATGCCGGAGACCTTTTCCATCTCGTCGGTGATGCGCATCAGATCGTTTTGGGTGAGCGTCAAGTTGTTCATGATCTGGCTGGTGTTGAGCTGCTGCAGCTGCGAGGCCATTTCGTTCTCGCGGATGTAGAGGGCATTTTGTGCCATCGCCTCCAATGATTCGTTGATTCGCTCGAGGGTGCGGGCCATATGGCCCGGCAGGCCCTGCGGCAGGGTACGGCGGTAGAACCTGCCCTGGGAAACCAGTTCGAAGCTTGTACAAACTTCGCGGAAGAAAGTCTCGAGCTGGTCCAGCACCTCGTTCAGATCCCAGGCCAGGTGCCCGGCCTCTCCCATCCAGGGCACCCGGGTGATGCGCGAGGTGTAGCGGCCCTGGCGCATCTCCCCGAGCAGGGTGCGGATGTTGTTGATGACCCGGAACGGCATGCGCATGACCCACCAGGCCAGCAGTCCGGTGGCCAGCGCGGCCAGCGCCACCACGCCTTGCCAGAGCGGGTCGATGCCCAGTGCGCCCAGCCCCGCGATCAGCAGGCTGTAGAGCACGAGCAGGGCAATGATCAGGTTATAGCGCGTCTGCAAGTACAAACGTTTCATAGTCCTTGAACCCCTTCTGGCTGATTTCGTCTTCGAGCAGCGCGGTGGAGGCGGCGATGGCCTCGCGCGGGCCGGCGCGGCGTTCCGCATCCAGCATGCGGGCATAGAGGTCGCTGAAATAGCGAATGGCCTCATCGCGTGGCCTGCGCCGCACCGAGAAGTAGCCGCTGATGTTCCCGCCCTCGTCGCGGTCCGGTGTCACATTGGCGAGTACCCAGTAATGGTCGCCGTTCTTGCACAGGTTCTTGGTGTAGGCAAAGCATTCGCGCCCGGCCTGGATGTAGTCCCACAGCAGCTTGAAGATGGCGCGCGGCATGTCGGGATGGCGCAGGATGTTGTGCTGCCGGCCGAGCAGTTCCGGCTCGCTGTAGCCACTGATGTTCATGAAGATGCGGTTGGCGTAGGTGATACGGCCCTTGAGGTCGGTCTTCGAGACGATGAAGTCCTGCTCGCCAAGGGCAATCTCCCGCTGGGTGGGCGTGACCCGGTTTTTCATTCTGTTCCTCCGCTGTCTCCCTGCACCGGTCCGGCGGACCGGTGGTTCGTGCACGATCCTCGTGTTGCAGCGTTTGCCCGTCTTTTCGGCATCGGCCCGATGCCCCGCGGGTGCGTCGGCCGTGGTCTCTGCCCGGGATAACGGCCGTTTTCGTCCATACTTTAGAGGATTCGGCAAACCGTGCAAGTAGTGGGGAAAACGGCCGTAGCCGGGCTTGCTTGTCACCATGGCCCCACATCCGGTATCTTCGGGCGCCATCGACCACAGGATATGGGGTCTGCCACCCCCAGGAGTCCCTTCCGCCCATGAGCGACTACAACGCCTCGGACATCGAGGTCCTCACCGGTCTGGACCCGGTGCGCAAGCGGCCCGGGATGTACACCGACACCACGCGCCCCAACCACCTCGCCCAGGAGGTGATCGACAACAGCGTGGACGAGGCCATCGCCGGGCATGCCAGCCGCATCGATGTGGTGCTGCGCCGCGACGGCTCGCTGTGCGTGACCGACGACGGCCGCGGCATGCCGGTGGACCTGCATCCGCAAAAGAAGCGCCCGGGGGTGGAGGTGATCCTCACCACGCTGCACGCCGGCGGCAAGTTCTCGGACAAGAACTACCGCTTCTCCGGCGGCCTGCACGGGGTGGGGGTGTCGGTGGTCAATGCCCTGTCGAAACGGCTCGAGGTGGAGATCCGCCGCGACGGCCGGCTCTGGCGCATGGCCTTCGCCAACGGCGAGAAGGTCGGGGAGCTGGAGGCGGTGGGCGAGGTGGGGCGCCGCAACACCGGCACCCGGGTCTGTTTCTGGCCCGATGCGCAGTACTTCGACTCGGTGCGCTTCTCGGTGCCCAAACTGCGGCATGTATTGCGGGCCAAGGCGGTGCTGTGTCCGGGGCTCACCGTCAGCTTCACCGACGAGGTCAGCGGCAAGACCGAGACCTGGCACTACGAGCAGGGCCTGCGCGACTATCTGATGGAGGCGGTCAAGGGCTGGGAGACGCTGCCCGACGAGCCCTTCATGGGCAGCATGCAGGGCGAGACCGAGGCCGTGGACTGGGCCGTGATCTGGCTGCCGGAGGGCGGCGAGCCGGTGGCCGAGAGCTATGTCAACCTGATCCCCACGCCGCAGGGCGGCACGCATGTCAACGGCCTGCGTGCCGGGCTCACCGAGGCCATCCGCGAGTTCTGCGAGTTTCGCAACCTGCTGCCGCGCGGGGTGAAGCTCAGCCCCGAGGACGTGTGGGAGAAGATCAGCTATGTGCTCTCGGCCAAGCTGCAGGACCCGCAGTTCGCCGGCCAGACCAAGGAGCGCCTGTCCTCGCGCGAGGCGGCGCCGTTCGTCTCCGGCGTGGTCAAGGATGCCTTCAGCCTGTGGCTCAACCAGCACCCGGCGGTGGGCGAGCAGCTGGCGCAACTGGCCATCAGCAATGCCCAGCGGCGCATGCGCCAGGGGCGCAAGGTGGCGCGCAAGAAGGTGTCGCAGGGGCCGGCCCTGCCCGGCAAGCTGGCCGACTGTTCCTCCACCGACCTGTCGCGCACCGAGCTGTTCCTGGTGGAGGGGGACTCGGCCGGCGGGTCCGCCAAGCAGGCGCGCGATCGCGAGTTCCAGGCCATCATGCCGCTGCGCGGCAAGATCCTGAACACCTGGGAGGTGGATTCCGACCAGATCCTGGCCTCGCAGGAGATCCACGACATCTCCGTGGCCATTGGCGTCGATCCCGGCTCCGACGACCTCTCCGGCCTGCGCTACGGCAAGATCTGCATCCTTGCCGACGCCGACTCCGACGGTCTGCACATCGCCACCCTGCTGTGCGCCCTGTTCGTGCGCCACTACCGGCCGCTGGTCGAGCAGGGCCATGTGTTCGTCGCCATGCCGCCGCTGTTCCGCATCGATGTCGGCAAGGAGAAGTTCTATGCCCTGGACGAGGCCGAGAAGGAGGGCGTGCTCAACCGCATTCAGGCCGAGAAGAAGAAGGGCAAGGTGGTGGTCACCCGCTTCAAGGGCCTGGGCGAGATGAACCCGATGCAGTTGCGCGAATCCACCATGGCGCCGGAGACCCGCCGCCTGGTGCAGCTGGTGCTGGAGCCGGGCGACGATACCTACCGCCTGATGGACATGCTGCTGGCGCGCAAGCGCGCCGCCGATCGCCGCCACTGGCTGGAGCAGAAGGGCGACCACGCGGAGCTTCTGGCATGAACGCGCCGGTGTTCACCCAGACCGTCATCGCCCTGGTGTGGGACTTCGACAAGACCCTCATCCCGGGCTACATGCAGCGGCCGCTGTTCGAACGCTACGGCGTGGACGAGCAGGCCTTCTGGCAGGAGGTCAACGCGCTCGACCGGCAATACCGCGAGATGGGCTGCGAGCAGGTCTCCAACGAGATGGCCTATCTCAACCATGTGCTCGAGTACACCGAACAGGGGCGCTTCGCCGGGCTTAACAACGCGATCCTGGCCGAGCTGGGCCGCGAGCTCGAGTTCTATCCGGGACTGCCCGACTTCTTCGCCGCCACCCGCGCCCTGGTTGCCTCGCGGGCCGAGTGGCAGAAGCACGACATCACCCTCGAGCACTACATCGTCAGCACCGGCTTTACCCGCACCATCCGCGGCAGCGCCATCGCGCGCCATGTGGATGGCGTGTGGGGCTGCGAGTTCATCGAGCGCGACACCCCCGACGGCCCGCTGCTGCACCGCGTGGCCTATGTGCTCGACAACACCACCAAGACGCGGGCGGTGTTCGAGATCAACAAGGGCGTCAACAAGCATCCGCAGGAAATCGATGTCAATGCCGCCTTTCCCGAGAACGAGCGCCGCGTGCCGTTCCGCAACATGATCTACATCGCCGACGGCCCCTCCGACGTGCCGGTGTTCTCGGTGGTGCGGCGCATGGGCGGGCGCACCTACGGCGTGTACAACCCGGGCCACAAGAAGGAGTTCCGGCAGGTCAAGTCGCTGGAGCAGCAGGAACGCATCGATTCCATGGGGCCGGCCGACTACCGCGAGGGCTCGCAGACCTGGATGTGGCTCACCACCAGCATCGAGGAGATCGCCGATCGTATCGTCGCCGAGCGCGAGCAGGCGCTGGGCAGCAAGGCGGGCGAGGCCCCCCGCCACCTGAACGACTGAAGGACAGGGGTACACCAGTGAGCGAACAGCAGCAGATCGACTACGAGGGCGTCGAACGACTGCCGCTCTCGCAGTTTACCGAGAAGGCGTATCTCGACTACGCCATGTACGTCATCATGGACCGCGCCCTGCCGCACATCGGCGACGGGCTCAAGCCGGTGCAGCGGCGCATCCTCTATGCCATGTCCGAGCTGGGGCTGTCGGCCAGCAGCAAGCACAAGAAGTCGGCGCGCACCGTGGGCGACGTGCTGGGCAAGTTCCACCCCCATGGCGACAGCGCCTGCTACGAGGCGATGGTGCTGATGGCACAGCCCTTCTCCTACCGCTACCCGCTCATCGACGGGCAGGGCAACTGGGGCTCGCCCGACGATCCCAAGTCCTTCGCCGCCATGCGCTACACCGAGGCCCGGCTGGCGCCCTTTGCCCGCATCTTCCTCGACGAGCTGGGGCAGGGCACGGTGGAATGGGTACCCAACTTCGACGGCACCCTGAAGGAGCCGCGCACCCTGCCGGCGCGCCTGCCCAATGTGCTGCTCAACGGCGCCACCGGCATCGCCGTGGGCATGGCTACCGACATCCCGCCGCACAACCTCAACGAGGTGGTCGCCGCGTGCGTCCGCCTGCTGGAGCAGCCGAAGGCCACGGTCGAGGCGCTGTGCGAGCACATCCAGGGGCCGGACTATCCCACCGAGGCCGAGATCATCACCCCGCGCGAGCAGCTGCGCGGCCTGCACCTCACGGGGCACGGCACG
>JALWNJ010000213.1 GCA_026995955.1 Gammaproteobacteria bacterium | reverse complement strand
CTGCGTGGCACGCCCTCGGAGAGATTGACGCCCCAGACCTCCATCTCCAGCAGTTCCTTGCCGGGATAGGCGGAGCCGATCTTTTTCTTGATCTCCTCCGCGGTGGGCTCGCCGATGCTGATGCCATAGTTGCGGCGGATGTAGTTGACGATGGACTCGTCGAACTTGTCGCCGCCGATGCGCACCGAGGCGGAATAGACGATGCCGTTGAGCGACATCACCGCCACCTCCGAGGTGCCGCCGCCGATGTCCAGCACCATCGAGCCGCGCGGCTCGTCCACCGGCAGGCCGGCGCCAATGGCGGCGGCCATCGGCTCCTCGATGAGGTACACCTTGCGCGCGCCGGCGCCCAGCGCCGACTCGCGGATGGCGCGCCGCTCCACCTGGGTGGCGCCGCAGGGGACGCAGATCAGCACCCGCGGCGAGGGCCGGAACAGGTTGTTCTCGTGCACCTTCTTGATGAAGTACTGCAGCATCTTCTCGGTGGTGGTGAAGTCGGCGATCACGCCGTCCTTCATCGGCCGCACCGTCTTCAGTTTCTTGTTGGTGCGCCCGAGCATCTGCTTGGCGCGCGCGCCCACCGCCTCGATCGACTTGGGGCCGCCCTCGCCGCGGTCCTGGCGGATGGCCACCACCGAGGGCTCGTCCAGCACGATGCCCTTGTTGCGCATGTAGATGAGGGTGTTGGCCGTGCCCAGGTCGATGGACAGGTCGTTGGAAAACAGTCCGAAGAGGTTGTTCAGCATCGGGTCAGGGACTTCCGTGGGCTGGTGAAACCGCTACTGTATCAACGGGTCGGGGTTTGGGCAAGGCGGCAAATGTGGTACTTTTGTGAGCTGCATTGAATTTCCGGTTCAACCCCCAACGGCGGGAGTATCAAGCCATGTCACTAGGTCCCGAGGAGGTCAGGAAGATCGCCTGGCTGGCGCGCATCGAGATCCGCGACGAGGACGCCGAGGGCTATGCCCGCAACCTGTCCGACATCCTCGATTTCGTCGAGCAGCTCTCCGATGCGCCGACCGACGGCGTGGAGCCGATGGCCCATCCGCTCGACGCCACCCAGCGCCTGCGCCCCGACGAGGTGACCGAGACCAACCAGCGCGAGCGCTTCCTGGCCCTGGCCCCCGCCGCCGAGAACGGCCTGTTCCTGGTGCCGCGCGTGATCGAGTGATCGCGCCGCACCCCGCACACGGATACCGCCATGCATGACAAGACCCTGAGCGAGCTGTCGGCGCTGCTCGAGGCCGGCGAGGTGAGCAGCGTCGAGCTGACGCGCCACTTCCTCGATCGCATCGAGCGCCACGACGGCGACTGCAATGCCTTCATCACCGTCTGTGCCGAATCGGCGCTGGCCGAGGCCGAGGCCGCAGATCGGCGCCGCGCGCGTGGCGAGGCCGGCCCGCTGACCGGCCTGCCCATCGCCCACAAGGACATCTTCTGCACCGACGGCGTGCGCACCAGCTGCGCCTCGCGCATGCTCGACAACTTCGTCGCCCCCTACGACGCCACCGTGGTCGAGCGCCTCAAGGCCGCCGGCATGGTGATGCTCGGCAAGACCAACATGGACGAGTTCGCCATGGGCTCCTCCAACGAGACCAGTTTCTACGGCCCGGTGAAGAACCCCTGGGACCCGAGCCGCGTGCCCGGCGGTTCCTCCGGCGGTTCCGCCGCCGCGGTGGCCGCACGCCTGGCGCCGGCCGCCACCGGCACCGACACCGGCGGCTCCATCCGCCAGCCGGCGGCGCTGTGCGGCATCACCGGCCTCAAGCCCACCTACGGCCGCATCTCGCGCTGGGGCATGATCGCCTTCGCCTCCAGCCTCGACCAGGCCGGTCCCATGGCGCAGAGCGCCGAGGACTGCGCCCTGCTGCTGCAGGCCATGGCCGGCTTCGACGAGCGCGACTCCACCTGCATGGACGAGCCGGTGCCCGACTACCGCGCGGCGCTGGGCCAGTCGCTGGAAGGGCTGCGCATCGGCCTGCCGCGGGAGTTCTTCGACGAAGGGCTCGACGCCGGCGTGCGTGAGGTCGTGGAGGCGGCGCTGGAGGTCTGTCGCGGGCTGGGCGCGGAGACGGTGGAGATCGACCTGCCCAACATGAAGCTCTCGGTGCCGGCCTACTATGTGGTGGCGCCGGCCGAGTGCTCCTCCAACCTGTCGCGCTTCGACGGCGTGCGCTACGGCTATCGCTGCGAGGACCCGCGCGACCTCGAGGACCTCTACCTGCGCTCGCGCGGCGAGGGCTTCGGCGCCGAGGTCAAGCGCCGCATCCTGGTCGGCACCTATGCCCTGTCCGCCGGCTACTACGATGCCTACTACCTCAAGGCGCAGAAGGCGCGGCGTCTCATCGCCGACGACTTCCGCCGCGCCTTCGAACAGGTCGATGTCATCCTCGGCCCGACCACGCCGACCACCGCCTTCGGCCTCGGCGAGAAGGCCGACGATCCGGTCACCATGTACCTGTCCGACATCTACACCATCGCCGTCAACCTGGCCGGCCTGCCGGGCATGTCCATCCCGGCCGGCTTCAGCGACGGCCTGCCGGTGGGGCTGCAGATCATCGGCAACTACTTCGACGAAGGGCGGCTGCTGGCGGTGGCGCACCAGTACCAGCAGCACACCGACTGGCACCGCCGCCTGCCCGACGGCTACGCCGACTGAACCGAACGCGAGGCAAACGAATCATGGAATGGGAAGCAGTCATCGGCCTGGAGATCCATGCCCAGCTCGCCACCCGCAGCAAGATCTTCTCCGGTGCCTCCACCGCCTACGGCGCCGAGCCCAACACCCAGGCCTGCGCCATCGACCTCGGCCTGCCCGGGGTGCTGCCGGTGCTCAACCGCGAGGCGGTACGCATGGCCGCGACCTTTGGCCTGGCCATCGGCGCCGAGGTCTCGCGCCGCTCCATCTTCGCGCGCAAGAACTACTTCTATCCCGACCTGCCCAAGGGCTACCAGATCTCGCAGTACGAGCTGCCCATCGTCGTCGGCGGCCACATCGACATCATGCTCGAGGACGGCACCGAAAAGCGCATCGGCATCACCCGCGCCCACCTGGAGGAGGACGACGGCAAGTCCCTGCACGAGGACTTTCACGGCATGACCGGCATCGACCTCAACCGCGCCGGCACCCCCCTGCTGGAGATCGTCTCCGAGCCCGACATGCGCTCGGCGAAGGAGGCCGTCGCCTACATGAAGAAACTGCACGAGCTGGTGCAGCACATCGGCATCTGCGACGGCAACATGCAGGAGGGCTCGTTCCGCTGCGACGCCAATGTCTCCGTGCGCCGCAAGGGCGAGGAACGCCTCGGCACCCGCACCGAACTCAAGAACATCAACTCCTTCCGCTTCGTCGAGCGCGCCATCAACCACGAGATCCGGCGCCAGATCGAGATCCTCGAATCCGGCGGCGCCGTGGTGCAGGAAACCCGCCTCTACGACCCCGACCGTGACGAGACCCGGCCCATGCGCAGCAAGGAAGAGGCCAACGACTACCGCTACTTCCCCGATCCCGACCTGCTGCCGGTGGTCATCGACGACGAACTCATGGCGGAGGCCCGCGCTGCCCTGCCCGAGCTGCCCGACGCCATGCGTGCCCGCTTCGTCGAGCAGTACGGCATCCGCGACGAGGACGCCGAAACCCTCACTGCCAGCCGCGACCTGGCGCGCTACTTCGAGACCCTGGTCGGTCACATCGGCGCCGAGCATGGCCAGCTCGCCGCCAACTGGGTCATCGTCGAACTCTCCGGTGCCCTCAACCGCGACGGCCTCGAGCCGGCTCAGGCCCGCGTCGACGCCGAGGCCCTGGCTGGCCTGCTCGCCCGTCTGCTCGACGACACCATCTCCGGCAAGATCGCCAAGGAAGTCTTCGCCGCCATGTGGGAAGGCGAGGGCAGCGCCGACGAGATCATCGAGGCCCGTGGCCTCAAACAGATGACCGACACCGGTGCCCTGGAG
>JALWNJ010000212.1 GCA_026995955.1 Gammaproteobacteria bacterium | reverse complement strand
GGGGAACCCCGGCGCGCTCAATGCATGGCCCGACCGCATCCGGATGCTCGACAGCTCCGGGCCTCGCTCGATTCGGGTCCGGGTTCCGAAGGCCTCGCCGGGTCCTGCTGTCGCTGCTGGTGCAGGATACAGGCCGACCATCCTGACAGCCGCTCAGGCCCCGCCAATGGGCTCGGCATGGGCAAGGTCGTAGACACAGAGCCAGCCAGAGACCGCTTGCCCGGTGCGGGCGTTGTCCCGGATCAGCGCCATGACCTCCTCCAGCCGGTCGTCCTCGACCAGCATTTCGAGCTTGACCTCGTGGATCATCTCGGCACCGGCCTCGAGCGAGAAGTCGCGCTCGCGCGGATCCAGCGCCTCCAGGGTGCCCTTGACATCCACGAGCGACAGGCTGCACGCGGTGGGACACAGGCCGGCCTGATGCAGGGCGTGGATCACATCGGACACCCGATTGCGGTGCAGGAATGCCTTGATCTCTTTCATTGTTCAACCTCCCTTGTGACGGGGCGGCCCGGGCAATGGGCCGCCCCTCGGGTTTCAGCCACGGCGGCGCGTTTCCATCCACTCGTAGATCACCGGCAGCAGCACCAGCGTGAGCAGGGTGGAGGTGATGAGTCCGCCGACCACCACCGAGGCGAGCGGGCGCTGGGTCTCGGCGCCCACGCCGCTGGACAGCAGCATGGGGACGAGTCCCAGTATGGCGACGCTGGCCGTCATCAGCACCGGGCGCAGCCTCAGCTCGGCGCCCTTGCGCACGGCCTCGGATACGGGCAACCCTTTCTCGCGCAGCTCGTTGATGAAGCTCACCAGCACGATGCCATTGAGCATGGCCACACCGAACACGGCGATGAAGCCGATGGCCGAGGGCACCGACAGGTACTGGCCGCTGATGAACAGCGAGATCAGGCCACCGATGGTGGCGAACGGCACATTGGCGATGATCAGCGCCGCGTAGCGCACTGAATTGAAGGCGGTGTAGAGCAGCACGAAGATGAAGAAGATGGTCACCGGCACGATGATCGACAGGCGCTTGAGGGCGCGCTGCTGGTTCTCGAACGCGCCACCCCACTCGATCCAGTAGCCGGGCGGCAGCTTCACCTGCTCGGCGATTACCCGGTTGGCCTCCTCCACGAAACCGTCGATGTCACGACCGCGCACATCCATCTGGATGACGGCATAGCGCTGCAGCTGCTCGCGACGCACGAAGGAGTAGCCCTCGGAGACGCTGACCTTCGCCACCCGCGACAGCGGGATGATGCCACCGCTCGGGGTGCGCAGCGGGATGCTGCGGATTGCCTCCACATCGCGCTTGGCCTCGTCGGACAGGCGCGCAGTGATGGCAAAGCGCTTGACGCCGTCGATCAGGGTGGTGAGCGGCTCGTTGCCGATGCCGGCGCGCACGATGGTCAGCACCTCGTCGGCATTGAGGCCATAGCGGGCCAGGGCCTCGCGGTCCACCTGGATGCGGATCTGCGGCTTGCCGATGTTGGCCTCCAGCGAGAGGTCGGCCACGCCGGGCACGGTGGCGATGGCGTTCTTGATCTCGTTGGAGAGGCGGTCCAGCTCGCCCAGATCCTCGCCGTAGATCTTGGCCGCCAGCGTGGCGCGCACGCCGGAGATCAGCTCCTCCACGCGCATCTGGATGGGCTGGGTGAAGGCGATCACGGCGGTGGGCACCGTCTCCTCCAGCTTCTCGCGCATGGCATCGGCCAGTTCGTCGATGGAGCGCGTCCACTGCGACTTGTCGGTGAGTCCGGTGTAGATCTCCATGTAGTTCACATCGGCGGTTTCGCCCTTCTCGGCGCGGCCGATCATGGCGATGGTGGTGGTGACCTCCGGAAACTCGCCCAGCACCCGCTCGATCTTCTTGGAGATCTCGATCGACTGCTCCAGCGAGGTGGAGGGAATGGAGGTGACGCGCCACATGATGGAGCCTTCCTGCAGCTGCGGCATGAACTCCTTGCCCAGCAGCGGGAACAGCGCCAGGCTGCCCAGCAGCAGACCGATGGCGCTGCCCACCACCACCTTGCGGTGACCCAGAGCCCATTCCAGCAGCGGCAGGTAGCGCTTCTTGATCACCGCCACCAGCCAGGTATCGCGTTCCTCGCGCGGCTTGAGGATGATGGCCGCCAGAACCGGGATCAGCGTCAGCGTCAGCAGCAGCGAGCCGGCCATGGCAAAACTGATGTTGAAGGCCATGGGCTTGAACAGCTTGCCTTCCAGACCTTCCAGCGAGAACAGCGGCAGGAACACCACGATGATGATGAGGATGGCGAAGGCGATGGGATTGGCCACCTCGCGCGCGGCCGACAACACCGCACTGGTGCGATCCACCTCGCCGCCCTCGGCACGGCGCTCGGCCATGACGCGGAAGGCGTTCTCGGTCATCACCACGGCGCCGTCCACCATCATGCCGATGCCGATGGCAAGACCCGCCAGCGACATCAGATTGGCCGACAGGCCCGCCTGATCCATGAAGATGAACGCGATGAGCATGGCCATCGGCAGCGCGGCGATGACCACCAGCGCCGAGCGCAGCTCGCCCAGGAACAGGAACAGGATGATGGCCACCAGGATGGAGCCTTCGATCAGTGCCCGTTCGGCGGTGGAGACGGCCTTCTCCACCAGTTCGGTACGCTCATAGACGGGCTCGATCTTGACGCCCTCCGGCAGCGCCGAGGCCGCGATCTTCACCTTTTCCTTGACTGCCTCGACCACATCGGCGGCATTGGTGCCGATGCGCGACAGGGCCATGCCCAGCACCACTTCGCGCCCATCGCGGGTGACGGCGCCAAAACGCAGGCCCGGCGCCTGGCGGATCTCGGCGACATCGCGCAGATAGACCGGCGTGCCATCCACGACCTTGACCACGATCAGGCCCAGTTCATGCTCGTCGCGCACCAGCCCCAGACCGCGCACCAGATACTGCTCGGGGCCCATGTTGATGAACTGGCCACCCACCTGACGGTTGTTGGCCTCGATGGCCTCCATCACCTCACGATAGGAAATGCCGTACTTGACCAGCTTGAGCGGGTCGATCACCGCCTGGTACTGGCGCTCCTGTCCGCCCCAGGACAGCACATCGTCCACCCCCGGCGCGGTACGCAGGATGAGGCGCACGCTCCAGTCCTGGATGGTACGCAGGTCCATCTCGGTAAGATCCTTTGCCAACTGCTCGTCGGCACGCTCCACCGTGTACCAGAACACCTGACCCAGACCGGAGCTGTTGGGCCCCATCTCGGGGGTTCCGTAGCCCTCGGGAATGCGATCGGCCACCTCCTGCAGGCGCTCCATCACCAGCCGACGGACGAAGTAGATGTCCATGTCGTCCTCGAAGTACACCGACACGAACGACAGGCCGAACAGGCTCACCGAGCGGATCTGCGTCACCCCGGGCAGACCGGCCATGCCGGACTCAATGGGGAAGGTAAGGATCTGCTCCACGTCCTCGGCTGCCAGCCCCGGCGACTCGGTGTAGATGTTCACCTGTACCGGCGTGACATCGGGGAAGGCATCGATGGGCACGGTGTTGACCGCGCGCCAGCCCAGAAAGCCGATCACACCGAACAGGATGATGACCAGGAACTTGTAGCGGAGACTGCTCTCCACGAGTGCATTCAGCATGTTCGCATCCTCCGCATCAGTGTGCGTGACCTTCGCCCATCATCCCTTTAAGGATCATGGACTTGAGGAAGAAGGCACCCTGCGTAACCACTTCTTCCCCGGCAGCCAGTCCGGCCAGCACTTCCGTCCAGCCGGCCACGGTGCGGCCGATCTCGACCGGTCGGGGATGCACTTCGTCACCCTCGGCCACGAACACCGTCGGACTGCCCTGCATCAGCACCACCGCCCGCTCGGGCACAGCGATGCGCGCCCGGGCCTCGGTCACGGGCACCAGTGCCTCGACATAGTCGCCGGGATGCAGGGTGTCGCCCCCGGGCTGGATGGCGATGCGCACCGGCAGGGTACGGGTCTCCTCGTCCACCCGA
>JALWNJ010000211.1 GCA_026995955.1 Gammaproteobacteria bacterium | reverse complement strand
ATGGGCCGCGGAACTGCTCGAGGTGCGTGACCGCACCCGGGGCGGGGTGACGGCACCGGCCGCCGGGCTCTATCTGGTGGCGGTGCGCTATCCGGAGCGTTTCGGGCTGCCGCCGGCACCGCCGCCGCCGGCTTATGCGGGGGGCTGAAATCTGCTAACCTTGCCGTCTGATGAGAACCCGGATCAAGATCTGCGGGATCACCCGCCCCGAGGACGCGCTGGCCGCAGCCGAGGCTGGCGCTGATGCCATCGGGCTGGTGTTCTGGCCCGGCAGCCCGCGGCAGGTGGACATCGCCCGGGCACAGTCGATCTGCCTGGCGTTGCCGCCCTTCGTCAGCACCGTCGGGCTGTTTCTCGACCCGCAGGAATCCTGGGTCGAGGAGGTGCTGCGTCAGGTTCCTCTGGATCTGCTCCAGTTCCATGGCAACGAGGCGCCCCTGGAATGCGCCCGCTACGGCTGGCCCTACATCAAGGCCATCGGCATGAAGGGCGATGTCGACGCCGTTCGCCATGCCGAACGCTATCCCGATGCACAGGGCTTTCTGCTCGACAGCCATCGGCTCGGCGAGGCGGGCGGAACCGGCAAGACCTTCGACTGGTCGGTGGTCCCGGAGTTGCCGCGGCCGGTCATCCTGGCCGGCGGACTGAACGCGGACAATGTGGCCGAGGCGGTGCGCGTCGTGCGTCCGTGGGCAGTCGATGTCAGCAGCGGGGTGGAGGTCGAACCCGGCATCAAGGATCCGGCCCTGATGCGACGATTCGTTTCCGAGGTGGCAAAGGCGGATGAGTGAACAGGATTTCCGGGACATCGACTGGCAGTCGATGCCCGACGAACGGGGCCACTTCGGCCCCTATGGCGGGCGTTTCGTCTCCGAGACGCTGATGGCCGCGCTGGACGAGCTGCGCGATGCCTATGATCGACTGAAGGACGATGCGGCCTTCCAGGCCGAGTTCGATCACGACCTGGCCCACTATGTGGGCCGTCCCAGTCCGGTCTACCATGCCGAGCGCTGGAGCCGCGAGCTGGGCGGAGCTCAGATCTTCCTCAAGCGCGAGGACCTGAACCACACCGGCGCGCACAAGGTGAACAATACCGTGGGCCAGGCGCTGCTGGCGCGGCGCATGGGCAAGCGCCGCATCATCGCCGAGACCGGCGCCGGCCAGCATGGCGTGGCCACCGCCACCATCGCTGCACGCCTGGGCCTGGAGTGCGTGGTGTACATGGGCGCCGAGGACATCGAGCGCCAGGCACCCAATGTCTATCGGATGAAGCTGCTGGGCGCCGAGGTGGTGCCGGTGACCTCCGGCTCGCGCACCCTCAAGGATGCGCTCAACGAGGCCATGCGCGACTGGGTCACCAATGTCGACGATACCTTCTACATCATTGGCACGGTGGCCGGTCCGCACCCCTATCCGGCCATGGTGCGCGACTTCCAGTCGGTGATCGGGCGCGAGGCGCGGGCGCAGATGCTGGAGATGACCGGGCGCCTGCCCGACGCGCTCATTGCCTGTGTCGGCGGCGGCTCCAACGCCATCGGCCTGTTCCATCCCTTCCTGCCCGACACCGGGGTGAAGCTGTATGGCGTGGAGGCCGCGGGCTATGGCCTGGAGACAGGCCGCCATGCGGCACCGCTGTGCGCCGGCCGGCCCGGTGTGTTGCATGGCAACCGCACCTATCTGATGGAGAGCGCCGACGGCCAGATCATCGAGACCCATTCGGTCTCGGCTGGCCTCGACTACCCCGGCGTTGGCCCCGAGCATGCCTGGCTCAAGGACATCGGTCGTGCCGAGTACGTGGCCGTGACCGACGAGGAGGCGATGGCGGCGTTCCATGCCCTGACCCGCATCGAGGGCATCATTCCGGCACTCGAGAGCAGCCACGCCCTGGCCTGGGCGATGAAGCTCGCGCCCGAGCTGCCAAGCGACGCGCAGTTGCTAGTGAACCTGTCCGGTCGTGGCGACAAGGACATCAACACCGTGGCGCGGCTGGAGGGCATCCAGCTATGAGCCGTATCGCAGCCCGTTTCGAGGCCCTGCGGGCCCAGGGCCGCAAGGCCCTGGTGCCCTACATCACTGCCGGCGATCCGGCGCCGGAACACACCGTGCCGCTGATGCACGCCATGGTCGAAGCCGGGGCCGACATCATCGAACTGGGGGTGCCCTTCTCCGATCCGATGGCCGATGGGCCCGTCATCCAGGAGGCCTGCGAGCGGGCGCTGGAGCACCATGTCAGCCTCAGCGAAGTGCTGGACATGGTGCACGCCTTCCGCCGTCACGACGCCGACACGCCGGTGGTGCTGATGGGGTATCTCAATCCCATCGAGGTCATGGGCTACGAACGCTTCGCCCGCGAGGCCGCGGACGCCGGCGTGGACGGGGTGCTCACCGTCGATCTGCCGCCGGAAGAGGGTGGCGAGGTGCTGCCGCTGTTCATCGGGCACGGGCTCGATCCGATCTTCCTGCTGGCGCCGACATCCACCGGGGATCGTGTGAAACAGATCTGCGAATCGGCGCGTGGCTTCGTCTATTATGTCTCGCTCAAGGGGGTCACCGGCTCCTCGGCGCTGGATCTTGCCAGCGTGGAGCGGAAGCTGGCCGAGATCCGCCGCCATGCGCGCACCCCGGTGGGGGTGGGTTTCGGCATCAGCGATGCCGAGCGCGCGGCGGCGGTGGCCAGGCTGGCCGATGCCGTGGTGGTGGGCAGTGCCCTTATCCGCCGCATCGCCGCGCATGTCACCGAGCCGGAGGTGTTTACCCGAGAGATCGTCGAGTTGCTGCAGTCCATGCGCCAGGCGATGGACGCCGAACAGGGGAAAGACTCATGAGCTGGTTCGAGAAGCTGATGCCCTCGCGCATCCGTACCGAGGCCACCGCCAAGCGTGGCGTGCCCGAGGGACTGTGGACCAAGTGCGATGCCTGCAATGCGGTGCTCTACCGCGCCGAGCTGGAGCGCAACCTCGAGGTCTGCCCCAAGTGCGGGCATCACATGCGGCTGTCCGGCCGCCGGCGATTGGAGATCTTCCTGGACGAGGAGCCGCGCATCGAGATCGGCGCCGACATCGAGCCGGTCGATCCGCTCAAGTTCAAGGACAGCAAGAAGTACAAGGACCGCATCAGCGCCGCCCAGAAGGCCACCGGCGAGAAGGACGCCCTGATCGTCATGCGCGGCCAGGTCAAGGGCATCCCGCTGGTGGCGGCAGCCTTCGACTTCCGTTACATGGGCGGCTCCATGGGCTCGGTGGTGGGCGAGCGCTTCGTGCGCGCGGTCAACACCTGCCTGCAGGATGGCATCCCGCTGGTCTGTTTCACGGCCAGCGGCGGCGCGCGCATGCAGGAATCGCTGTTGTCGCTGATGCAGATGGCGAAGACCAGCGCCGCGCTCAACAAGCTGGCGCAGCGCGGCATTCCCTACATCGTGGTACTCACCGATCCGACCATGGGCGGCGTCTCCGCCAGCCTGGCCATGCTGGGCGATCTGCACCTGGCGGAGCCGGGCGCGCTCATCGGTTTTGCCGGCCCGCGCGTCATCGAGCAGACGGTGCGCCAGAAGTTGCCGGAGGGCTTCCAGCGCAGCGAGTTCCTGCTCGAGCACGGCGCCATCGACCAGATCGTCGATCGCCGCGAACTGCGCGACCGGGTGGCCAATCTGCTGGGCATGCTCACCCGCCGCAAGGCCTCCTGAAACCTCCCGTGACCCCGGCCCGCCCGCGCAGCCTGGCCGAGTGGCTCGACTGGCAGGCGCGCCTGCACCCGACCGAGATCGAGCTTGGCCTGGAGCGCGTTCGTGCCGTGGGCGAGCGCATGGGGGTGCTGGCACCCCAGATGCCGGTGATCACCGTAGCCGGCACCAACGGCAAGGGCTCCTCGGTGGCCTTCATCGAGGCCGTGGCCCGCGCCCACGGGCTCTCCACCTTCTGCTACACCTCGCCTCATCTGCGCCGCTACAACGAGCGCATGCGCCTGGATGGCCGCGAGGGTGCCGAACTCGAAGTAGCTC
>JALWNJ010000210.1 GCA_026995955.1 Gammaproteobacteria bacterium | reverse complement strand
CCGGCTGGAAGGGCACCTGCTCAATGTCTCCGCCAGTCTCGGCATCACCGTCTTTCCGCAGGACGGCGAGGTGACGGTGAACGATCTGCTCAAGCAGGCCGACAGCGCCATGTACCGGGCCAAGGATGCCGGGCGCAACACGATGCGCTTCTTTACGCCCGAGGACCAGCAGCAGGCCGATCGTCGCTTCCACCTCAGCAACGACCTGCGTCGGGCAATGACCGAGGGACAGCTTGACCTGCACCTGCAGCCCATCGTCGATGCCGACGGGCGCTGCGTGGCGGCCGAGGCCCTGATGCGCTGGCAGCATCCGCAACTGGGTCCGCTGTCGCCGGTGGAGTTCATCCCGGTCGCCGAGGCCACCGGTCAGATCCTGGAACTGGGCAACTGGACCCTGGATCGGGGCTGTGCCCTGCTGGAGGAAATCCACCGGGCGGTGCCGGACAGCGGATTCCGCTATCTGGCCATCAACCTGAGTCCGGCTCAGTTCCAGCAGCCGGACTTCGTTTCCCAGGTGCTGCAGGCCCTGGAGCGGCACGGACAGCCGCCAGGCGCCATCGAGCTGGAACTGACCGAGGACATCCTGGTGGGTCAGCCCGAACTGGTGAGCGAAGCGATCCTGAAGCTGCAGGCCGAGGGCGTGCATTTCTCCATCGACGACTTCGGTACCGGCTTCTCCTCGCTGCAATACCTCACCCAACTCCCCCTGGATGCGCTCAAGATCGACCGTTCCTTCGTGCAGCGCATTCCCGGCGATGCCCGCAACGAGACCGTGGTGGAGGCCATTCTGCAGCTCGCCGATTCGCTGTCGCTGAAAGTGATCGCAGAGGGGGTGGAGACCGAGGAACAGCGCGACTTCCTGCGCGCCCGCGGCTGTCCCTGGTATCAGGGCTATCTGTTTGGCCGTCCCATGCCGCTGGCCGCCTTTCTGGACTGGCTTACATCCAGTCGCTGACGGCGATGCCGATCCCGATGCTGTTGGTGATCGCGTTGTAGTCGATCAGGCTTTCGCCGTAGCCGTTGAACCATTGCACATAGCCGCGCGCATGGCCGTGGATGGGGAAGGTCCAGCCCAGCTCCAGCGCGCCCCGGTTGCGGTGGGTGGAGAGGTTGTTGCGCAGCATCAGGCTGAAGCGGGTGCGGCCGTTCCTGGCCACGGCGGTGAGTTCGAAGTGCCCCAGGTAGTCGGTGATGTCGGGGTTGTCGTCGCTGGCGGCGGATTCCGGGATGCGGATCCACGGGCGCAGGCCGATGGCCAGATTATCGTGGCTGAACACTACCCGGCCGTAGATGCGGTTCCAGCTGCGCGACAGTGTGCCGGCACGGCCGTTGGACTGGTGCGACAGGCCGATGTCCATGAGCCTGGCCGTCCACGCCCCCAGCCGCAGCCGCTGGCGCAGACTGAGCCAGACCTCCGGCTCGTGGTTGGTCTCGCGGAAGGGTGAGGAGTGCTGCGTGTTGTAGAGCTGCCAGAATGAACGGTTGGTGTAGGCAAAGTACATCGTGCCGCGACCGCCGAACAGGCCGTGCAGCACCGGCACCTTGAGGCTGACCTGGAACTTGGCCTCCACCGGCTGCATGAATTGCGCCAGCTCGGGATCGACCGTTTCGAAGGGCGCGCGATTGGGGCGGCTGTTGTAGCTGGCAAGCAGGAAGTAGTTGGGCCGATGGGCCAGCAGCACAAAGGGGTTGCGCGCAACCTCCTCCTCCAGCGCCAGGCGGGTGTCCACCGCCGCCTGCTGCAGGCTTTGCGCCTTGCGGCCCGCTTCGTCCCCGGCCCGGCAGCGCCGGCGCAGGTCGCCCAGGCGCTGGTCGTCGGTGCCCAGCAGGGCCTCGCGCTGCACGCAGGCGGCATAGTCCCCGTCGCCGGCGTGGCCGCCGGCCGGCAACAGCAGGGCACCGCAGAGCAGGGCAGTCATCAGGCGCGTTGGGCAGGCCGGGCGTTGCATGGGGCGATTATATCGGCTGCCCGGGAACCTTTCCTGTGCCGGCGGGTCACAAGGGGTGTAGCGACATGACCGGACGAGTTCTCCCCCTCCCCGATGGTCATTTGGTTGTGGCTACGATCCTCCCCCGGGTGCGACGGGACCTTCCCGAACCTCCCGGTTGTGGTTGACTTCCCCCGGCCTCGCGCCGGGGTTTCTTTTGCCCGCCGGTCTGCTTGAGATCGCGCCTGCCCCCTGTCATCATGCGCTGGCAAGGAGGGGCAAAATGCAGCAAGGGCCCGATCGGGAATCGTTCCGCAAGACCTGGAGCATGCTCGGCTTCTACGAGCGCTTCGAACAGCTGGTGGCGATGATCCTTACCTTCATCATCGCCGTGGTGATCGTCTTTTCGCTTGGCAGCCTGGCCGAGCGGGTGTTCACGCTGCTCGTGCTCGGGGCGCTCGATCCGATCCATCCACAGTCCTTCCAGACCGTGTTCGGCATGATCATGACGGTGCTCATCGCCATGGAGTTCAAGCACTCCATCCTGCGCGTGGCGGCGCGGCGGGAGAGCATCATCCAGGTGCGCACCGTGCTGCTCATCGCCATCCTGGCCATCTCGCGCAAGTTCATCATCCTCGATGCCAAGGAATACTCGGCGGCCTCCATCGCCGCCCTGGCCGGCAGCCTGCTGGCGCTCGGCGTGGTGTACTGGATGGTGCGCCACAGCGACCGCGAGGACGAGGCGCGGGAACGCAGCGGCACCGGGCGGGCGGAGTAGCCTGCGTCAGGCAGCCATCAGGGCGCCTCGGGGGTTGTACATCCATTGGATATACACTAGAGTTCTCGTACCCCCTGAAAAAGGACTTCCCGATGCCCAAGGCCGCAACCAAAACCGCCCCCATCAACCTCCGCGCCCGGGAACCCGAAAGGAACCTGATCGATGCGGCGGCACGCGCACTGGGGAAGACCCGCTCGGAGTTCATCATCGAGACCGTCTGCCGTGAGGCCGAAAGAGTGTTGCTCGATCAGCGCCTGTTCCATCTGGATGCCGAGGCCTTCGACGCCTTCGAGCGGGCCCTGAAGGCGCCGCCCGGAAGCAATGAGGCCCTGCGTGCGCTGCTTTCCGGGAAGGCGCCTTGGGACTGACGCGACCCGGCCCGATCGCACCGGAACACCAGTGCGATGCGTTCCGGTGCGGCGAACCGGGACTGGACGAATGGTTGCGGAACCGTGCCTTGCGCAATGAGGACACCGGCGCGTCGCGAACCTTTGTGGTCTGCGGGGGCAAGCGGGTGGTGGGGTACTATGCCCTGGCCACCGGCGCGGTGACCCGAAGCGAGGCGCCGGGCAGGTTTCGTCGCAACATGCCCGAACCCATTCCGGTCATGGTCCTTGCGCGCCTGGCCGTGGATCAGGGCTGGCAGGGACGAGGGATCGGGCGTGCCCTGCTGGCGGATGCCTTGCGCCGCACCCTGATGGTGTCGCAACAGGTGGGGGTCCGAGCGCTTCTGGTGCATGCGCTTTCCGAGCGGGCGCATGACTTCTACCTCGGCTGCGGATTCCGGCCGTTCCCCGGCAACGACAGGGTGCTCATGCTGGGCCTGGAAGAGGCCCGGCGGGCATTGGCGCAGGCATAGAACCCGGGCGCCGCTCGGGGGGCGCCCCGCTTCCGGTCGCGCCTTCAGGGCGCGCCACGCAGGCTGCGTACCGGCCAGCCGCGCTCGCGGGCGATGTCGGCCAGCATCGGGTCCGGATCCACCGCCACCGGGTGATCGACCCGCTCCAGCAGCGGCAGGTCATTGTGCGAGTCGCTGTAGAACCAGCTTTCCGCCTTCTCCAGCCCCTGTTCCCGGAGCCAGGCCTCGAGCCGCGCCACCTTGCCCTGCTGGAAGCAGGGGATGCCCTCGATCTCGTTGACGAAACGGCCGTTTTCCCGCCGCGGCTCGGTGGCCAGCAGGTGCTCGATGCCGAAGGCCTGTACGATGGGCGCGGTGACGAAACGGTTGGTGGCGGTAATCACCAGCAGGGTATCGCCGCGGCGGCGGTGCTCGTCCACCAGCGCCTGCGCCGCCGGCAGGATCAGCGGCCGGATGCG